>JAIPJC010000110.1 GCA_021734345.1 Kiritimatiellales bacterium
ATACCGCTCGCAATCCGCATTGCTCTGGAACCATTCAAGGAATTCCTCGAACGTCTTCGGGTATGGGTTTTCAGGGGTGGCCTTCATGGCTTTTCATACTACATATGGGGGGTACTTGAGTCAATCAGCCACCCATAAATTAAAAAATGGGTGGCGATTGCTACGAACCAATGAACATGGAAGCAGAACGCCTGTTCATTGGATAACGTGTCGCATGCATTCATACTCAAAGAGATTCAACCCTATGAAACAAACATTTGTTGGCTTCGGATTTGGAGCGATCCAAAGCGGTCTCTTTTTATTTGAAGCCTTTAAGACAGGGCGCTTTGACCGGCTGGTGGTTGCGGAAGTTGTTCCTGAAACCATCAGTAAGATCCGTCAAAACAAGGGGTGCTACACGCTGAATGTCGCCACGGAAAACGGGATCGAAGCGCACGAAATCAAGGGCATTGAAATCTACAATCCGTTGGATGCCGATGATCGTAAAAAACTGGTTGACGCTCTGGCCGAAGCCTCCGAGATCGCTACGGCTCTGCCCAGCGTACCCTTCTACAACCGTGGCGCCGCCTCCGTCGTCAACCTGACCGTTGAAGCCGTCGAACGAAAATTGAAAGATGCGACTCTACCCCCCGCCCTGTTCTACACCGCGGAGAACAACAACCATGCGGCAGAAATCTTTGCCGAATACTTCAATGCCGCAATTAGCAATGCCTCCGATGCACAGCAGCGTATTCAGTTTTTGAATACCGTCGTTGGAAAAATGAGCGGCGTTGTAGTCGATCCAGATCAGATTCGGGAACAGAAATTGGTGCCCCTCACACCGGAAGCCGACTCCGCGTTCTTGGTCGAAGAATTCAACCGGATACTGATCGACCGCGTCACCCTTCCGGGTGTCCAGCGCAATATCACCGTGTTTGAAGAAAAAAGCGACCTCCTGCCCTTTGAAGAAGCAAAGCTCTACGGACACAATGCAACCCATGCCTTGATCGGCTATCTGGCCCACGAAAAGGAATGTCGATACATGTCCGATGTCATCAACTTCCCCGAGCTGGTCCAGTTTGCGCGAACGGCCTTCATTGAAGAATGCGGCGCTGCCTTGATCAAAAAACATCGAGGACTCGATCCGCTCTTTACCGAAGACGGGTTCAAGGACTATGCCACCGACCTGCTAAAGAGAATGCTTAACCCGCACCTAAGAGATCAGGTGGATCGAATCATCCGAGACCCGGAACGCAAGCTGGCGTGGAACGACCGCCTTATCGGCACGATGCGTCTGGTGCTCGGACAGGGCATTCAGCCGAACCACTTTGCAGCGGCCGCCGCCGCTGCAACCGCCTATCTCGCCCCAGAAGAATACCCGAGTGTGTTGCTGGCGCGGCTATGGTCGAACGACCCCGACCTTTCTTATAAAACGAAGCTGCTCGGCCTCATCACGAATGCTTCCCATCCGCACAGAGTTTTTTGAATTTACATCACTACTGTCCCAACATCTGAACGATATATTGGTACAAAATATTCAGGGGACTCATCGTATGACTCTCTTGTCTGTAAACCGGTCAGCTTCGTCCATGGATGGCGTGGAGAATTCAAGATAGACACAACCGTTCAGTCCACCCATAAAAGCGTGATGCGTGTTTTTGGATAACAGTACGTTCATTCCTTTGGTCATGTAGATCATCCGCTTGGTGGTAATGGCCTGCTCTTCGCGGACTTCTTCAACCATCGACAGCAGTTCGGCGGGGACGACGTCCGGATTTACGCCGGACGGCGCATAGATCACTTGGGCGGTGTCGGCGAGCAGGACGCCGTCGCCGTAGATGGCTTTAAAGGTTTCGGATTTCCCGGGGAACGACTCAAGGATGTCCGCCGCCTTTTCCTGCGGGTATTCATCCAGTCCGTTCTTGGCCTGCACGATCTGGTAGTCCGATGCGCGATAGAGATATTCTGGTTCGCCGTTCGCATCGCGGGCCATCGAAGCGTCGCTGTTGTATTTGACGATTCCGTTGAACCCGTTAATGAGTGCGGAGAGTTTTACAAAGCCATCGGCGATCACCGCTTCTTTTTTTAGAACAAGGGTGTCCACATGTCCGTGCTCCAGCAGCAGTTGGCCCGGCAGGTTCATCAGGATTTTTCCGGTGTGGCCTGCACCGGACTCGTCCCGGAAAATCACAATCGTTTCCAGCCCCAGTCCGACTTTCTGAAATTCCTCGAATGTTTCGGAGCAGTTAAACGTGGCGATTTCGAGGCGGAATTTTTCGATTCCGCCCGCGCCGGGCAATGCTTTTTCATACAGTTCCGCGTAGCAATCTGCTGCCTTGCCGCAAAGTTCAGGACTCAATTCTTTTTTGGGTATGACATGCATGTAGATTTCCAATTATTTAGATTTATTAAAGGGCCCCACCCATAAAAACGGATGCTCAGCGTCTGTGTTCCAACCGGTGCCGGTCACGGTCAACGGATCCCGCGGGATGGTTTTAATCCGTTGCTGCATACCGGCCCAGTCCGGCACGCCGCTGAGGGCATCGGGCTTTTCCACACTGGCACTGCCGGTTGCCGTGGCGGTAATGACGCAATCCAGCAGCGGGAGTCCGCGCAGATATGCGGAGAGGAATCCAGAGATCGAAGCGTCGCCGGAACCGGTGGCGTTCAGCGGCATCGGGCAGAAGAAGGCCGGATGCCAGATTTCGCGATCTGCGAACTCATCCATGTTGCCGGGCTTGGCTTTTCCCATGCTTTTCAGAATGGCTGTGGCGGGAGTGCGGACGTAATAGCCACGCGACCCGCTTTTAATCACGACAACACGAACACCCATTTCCAGTAGTTCGCCGGAAAGTTCGCCCATCATATCGCCGGTAAAGGCGTGCAGCAAATCCATGTCGGAGGCGTTCCGCAGCGCCATATATCGATCTCGATGCAACATGAACAGGGTTTCTTCCGCACTGCCGAGATACAAATCGAGGTGGGGACAAAGTCCTTCGAAAATTTTCGGCCAGTTGGTGGTGTCTTTCCGGCAGTCCGGCAGACACATGTCCAGCGACGTGGTGACGCCCAGTTCGTGTACGCGGCGGAACATTTCGATCAGTTCCTTCCCGTCGTTTGCAATCATCTGCTTCATGAGCGGTGGATAGCCGAAATGGAACAGGTCGCATTGAGCCACCTGATCGTAATCAATGTCGGAGGCGCGAAACGTGTTGTTGGCGCCGGGATCATGAATGAACATGCGATCGAAGCCTTTCGGGTTGATCACCACCGTGTAGCTGGTCGATACGGCGTCGTCAATGATCAGCGTATTTTCAATGCCCCACTCTTTTTTCAGGAGCAGTTGGGCCATATTGCCGAATGCATCGTCGCCCACTTTGCCCATCAGGAGAGTTTCGATGCCCAGTTTGGTCAAGTTGAGTCCGGTATTGCTGACCGGACCGCCCGTGCTGATCTTGGCAGGCTTTGCTATTTTCAATGCGCCGGGCGTGTAAAACTCGCCGGGACGTTCCATGTGCATCTCGCTCAAATCTGGGATTACATCCAGGCAGATATGTCCTGCCACTACAACTTTAGCCATGTCCACTCCTTATAAATCCGAGAACCAGTGTATGAATAAACCAAAAATCAACAACCTCAGTACGCGTAAATAATTTCCCAAATTGCGCAAGGAATCTTGCGCATAGTGTGCTACAGCTCGTTCATGCGTATCGCCCTTCTCATCGAAAGCAACCGGGAATTTGGCCGCAGCTTGCTGCGCGGTATCACGGCCTATTCAAGGATCCACGGCCCGTGGGGATTTTATCGCGAAGCCGATTTCTACCAAAAATACCCTTTAAAACAGCGGGTTCAACGAATGCTGGACTGGAAGCCGGATGGGATAATTCTCCGGGAAAACCCCGAGAGTGATGCCGAAATCCTTGCCCTGCCCATTCCCAAGATCTACAGCCCGCATATCAAAACCCCCGATTACACCATCCCGAGCTTGATTGGCGACGACCGGAAGATCGGAGCGATGGCTGCTGAACATTTGCTTGAACGCGGATTTAAGCATTATGCATTCTGTGGCTTCGACGCTATGTGGTGGGCCATTGACCGGGGTCGGTACTTTGCCGAACGATTAACGGAAGAAGGCTTCGAAACGCAGTTTTACCACCCGCCGCAAATACCACAGCTTCGACGCTGGGAAGAGGAACCCACCTACATGGCCGCCTGGCTGAAGTCCCTTCCCAAACCCGTTGCGGTCATGGCCTGCACCGACGACCTCAGCCAACAATTGATCGAAGCCTGCAAGATCGGAGGCATTCACATCCCCGAAGAGGTCGCCATACTCGGTGTCGACAACGACGAAATGACCTGCACCGTTTCCTCGCCGCAACTCTCCAGCGTACAACTCAACGGCGAACAAGTCGGATTCCAGGCCGCCGAAATGCTGCACCGGCTGATCAAGGGCGAAACACCGAAAAGTCTGACCATCCCGATCCTGCCCACACACGTCGTAACCCGCCAGTCCACCGACATCATTGCCGTCACCGACCCTTCCCTTTCAAAAGCGCTACGGTTCATTCGGGAGCATTTCAGGGAAAATATCCGCGTGCCGGACATTGCCGCCGCGGCGCATCTTTCCCGTCGCGCGCTCGAACTAAAATTCCGCCGCGAAATGCAGTGCTCCATCCATGAGGAAATCATGCGCCTACGGATCAGCTATGCAAAAGAACTGCTGGTAGACACCAACCTCTCCGTCGCCCAGATTTCGGAAAACCTCGGATACGAGGAACTGAAATATTTTTCGCGCAGCTTCAAAAGCGCCACCGGCAGCACGCCCTCCGGATTCAGAAAACAATTTGTTTTCCAACAGGGATAGTGGGCAAAGTTTGTAGTGAGTGGCCGCCCTTGACGTGCTCTCCTTTTGCGTCTTATACCCGATAAAGAAAAATGAATCCAGTCAAGACGGCCGGCTACCGGGAAACCCAGTCGATCAGGTTGAAGAGAATTTTGTCGGCGACAGGATCGCTGCCGAGGTTTTCAAGCAGGCGCAGCGTGTTGAGCACATAGCGCCCCGACCCGTACGGCACGATGCCCATGTCCATGCCATAGAACGCCGGTTCAGGTCCGAGATAGTTCTGGTTTTCATTGTCCTGCGCATGGAAGCCATAGCTCACGGAGCCGACGATCAGCTGCCCTCCGACATCTTTGAGGACATAGGGCGACCAGACATTTTCATACTCCTGCCCCATCATGCAGTTGACCGGCAATCCCTTGAACACCGGGTGGTCGGTGACGATGTGCGATACACCGACCCACAACCCATACGCGTGCTTCTTGCCGACCTTGATCGGTAATACATCCTTGCCCGGCAATGTCGCGGCCCAGTAGGGACTGTCCGGACGAAGCAGCGTTTCCAGATAGACCGCCGTTCCGCCTTGCGAAACAAATTTTTCCAAGGATTGGAACTTCGCCTTCAACGCCGGATTGTTCGCCTTTGCGCTGGCCACAAACACCGGCATGGTTGCCGGGGTGTTGTCGCCAAACTCGACATATTGAATGCCCCGGCTGTCAAGGAACGGAACCAACGCTTGGGTTGGATCAAGCACGGCAATTTTTGCAGATGGCGGAACGAGGTCGAATACATCGAAACCTACTTTGTTTTCAGCGACAACCGAACCGTCGCTGGCCAACAGTTTCACGCGGGCTTCGTAGGCTCCGGCCAGCTGGGAGGAATCGAGTTGCTCCTTGAACAAATTCGAAACGCCGTTGGCCAACCCGACCTTTGATTTGGATTCGCGAACTACTTTTCCGCTGGAATCAACCAGCTGTAGTTGCAGCATTCCGTCCACGGCATCGAGATCGTTGATGCCGGTCACGGTGATCGTTGCGTTCTTCGTCGCGTAGATGTTGCGAGGCATGACGCGAACGGCCAGGTAGCGCGGTGCGTTGGCTTCCTTCGTGCCGTAGTAGGAGCGCTTCGGATTGCGCCATAAATCAAGCAGACCCGCACCAAGCACCCAGTCACCGCCGGTGAGCGCATGCACGCAATAGCCGCGCACGTCGGCGTTGGAGCGGATCGCCTCGATCATCCGCTTGTTGGCGTCGGAATGGATCTGCTGCTGGGCAAGGCAAAATTGCTGTAGGTCGGGATAGACGGCATCAAGCCCGCTTTCCTTCAGCACGGCGCGGGTCGTCTCTTCGAGCATCATGTGATAGCGGTACGGCGGAACCAGCGGGTTGCCATCTTTTTTAAAGCGTGCGTTGGTATCGACCAGATCCGGAATGCTGCCGTAGCCGATTTCCGAAACGAGCGACATTTTGCCGGGCTTCGCATGCTTGTTCTGGACGGCTTTCGGTTCATATCCCATCGCCCGTATTTCATCGGGCGTTTTCCCGAGCGCGAGGAATTGGGCATAGGTCGTGTCGTTCAACGGCGCGCCGGGATAGATGTGGATGTCGGTGAACGTCACCGGTTCAACCTGGTACGGCAGGTAGATGTTGGCCCCGTCGGCAAAGCCGCCCGACTCGTCTAGAATCAACCGCGAAGGATCGAGCCGCCGTGCCAGCATGGAGATCGGATGCTTCAGCCGCTTGAGCTCGACCCGCCAGATTTCATTGAAGATTTCCCACTGCACGATACAGGCGCGGTTGCGGTCGCGCAGGATCGCGGAGCGCACTTCGTTTTCGATGCGCTCCGGCATCTGAGGCGTAGCGGTCGGCCAACGTCTCATGCATTCGATCGGCAATCCACCAATCACCATCACGCCCATTTCATCGGCCAGATCGAGCCACATCGGCGGCGGAGGCTTGCGCCACGGGCGGATCATGTTGAATCCGGTAGCCTTTGCCAGCCGGATTTCGCGGATCGCCATTTCGCGGTTGTCGGGCAGCGCCAACTTCGTTGGATACAACCCTTCGAAGAACGCGGCCTTGATGTAGATCGGCGTGCCGTTCAATTCGAACTGCTTGTTGCGGATCGTCAGTTCGCGCATGCCGAAGCGGACAACCTGTTCGTCCGAACCATCCACGCGGATCGTTGCGGTGTAGAGGTTGGGCTCGTCGGGCGACCAGTATTTCGCATCCGGAATCGCCAGTATCCACTCCGTTTCATTCCTCCCCGGCAGCAGCTGAATGGTTTCTTCTTTTTGAGCGACGACCTTACCCTGCCCTTCGATGACAATCCCAACCTTTGCTTCACGTCTTTTCGTTTCAGTGTTATCGAACTCGATCTGCACCTCGGCGGTGTCGTTTTCCAACCGCGGAATGATGAACACGTCGTTGAGCATCACCGGCCCCGCGGCGACAAGCCGCACCGACTGCCAAATACCGGCGGCGATTGCGCCGCGCCAATGGGGCGCATCGTCCTTGCCGAGTCCGTCGATGACTTGGTCTGTGGCGACAATGGGGCTGACCACCCGCACGGCCAAAAAGTTTTCTTCGCCCGGCTTGAGCAAGTCGTCCACACGGAACTCGAACGGTCCGTAGCCGCCCTCGTGCCGTCCAATCGCGTGACCGTTGAGCCAAACTTCGGCGATATAGTTCACGGCGTCAAACTGGAGGCGCACGCTCTTGCCTTTCCAGTCCTTGGAAACATGGAACGTTGTTCCGTAGAACGCCACGCCTTCGTAGTCCTGCTCGATCTCCTCCCAGCAGCTCGGGACATTGATTTTACGACGGGATTCCAGTCCTTGGAAAACCTCCTGCGTGTTCCACTGCGCTTCGCGGCCTTGGTTGGCGGCATCGAAGACGATATCCCACTTCCCATCCAGCGGATGGATCTCGCGCAAGCCGGCATGGCCAAGCAGAGGAAATGCGAGTACGGCAACCAGCGTCAGAACCTTTTTAACGCTCGGCATTATTTCTTTTCCTTTTTGGCATCCAGGGCTTTTTTGTGGATCTGGTATTCCTGCCAGCTCAACTCGCCGTCCTTGTTGGCATCGGCATCCGGATGCAATCCGAAATACTTGTCCTTCCATGCTTCGTTGGATCTTTTTTCATCGGCTTTCGGGGGGCCGTCTTTGGGCAGTCGTGCATCCAGTTTCGCGCGGAATGATTCAAGCGTGGCAACCTGTTGAGGGTTCCCGGCGAGGTTGGTCCATTCGTAGGGATCGTCCAGATGGTTGTAGAGTTCTTCCTTGCCGTTGCTGTAGCGGATGTAGCGCCAATCCTTCGACCGCAACGTATAGCTCTGCTCGGAAGGAATGTAGGTTTGCTGCCAGCGGAACAAGGCGGTCAAGGCGGAGTCGGGGCCATCCCACGTTTCGGTTTTCGGATCGAGGATAAAGGGCTTTAGGCTGAACCCATCAAGCGGACGACCTTTATTATTTTTGCGGGTGTCTCCGGTCAATCCGCATAGATCGGCCAACGTCGGGTAGAGATCGACAAGCGACACGGGATAGCTCGTCCGGCCGCCTTTGGTGACGCCGGGCACGCGGATAATCAGCGGAACCCTCGTGCTCTCTTCCCATAGTGAATTCTTGTAGACATAGTCCTTTTGGCCCAGCTGGAAGCCGTGGTCGCCGGTGAGTACGATGATCGTATTGTCCTTGAGCGGACTATTGTCGATAACGTCGAGTATCTGGCCGACATGCTCGTCGTCCGAGGTCACGCAAGCGAGGTAGGCCTGGATCCAGCGTTTCAACGCCTCCTCCCGGTTTCCATACGAAGCCACCAGATCCTGGTAGATCTTGGCACCGCGATCCAGATCGCCCTGCGCCGTTGCACCCACCGTCAGCAGATAGGTATCCTTGATATCATCCGGTTTGATTACGGGCAACTGGAGGGACGCGAGCGGGTACATGTTGAACAGCCGCTCCGGCACGATCATCGGGGTATGCGGACGGAGAAAGCCCACCCCCATGAAGAATGGTTTGTCGCCTGCCTTCCGGGCAAACCCTTTAAGCTTTTCCACGGCCCAGTCCCGGTTGATTTCGTCCGCGGTGGGATCGCGGTCGTCGCCGGACTCGACGCGCATCGCGTGCATGCCTTTCCAGTTGCCGGTTCGCCAGCTGTACGTCTTCCCGTCCTTGAATACACGGCCCTCCAGCTTGACCAGCGGCCCGAAGGAGCCGTCGATCGCGCCGAAGTCGTCGCGGAGGGGCGACGGCACGTCGGGGTGCGCCACATTGTTTGTTCCACAAAAGGCAAAGGGGCCGTAGTCCGAATCGTTCCCGAATTCATCCCACTCCTTGTGGTCTTCGTGATGCATGACCTTGCCGGTGCCCAGGGTGTAGTAGCCATTCATGCGGAAGTAATCCATGACCGTCCGCGAGTTCTTCAACACTTCGTTCTCAAACCATTTATCGAACCCGTAGTTGCGCGAGGTGTGCGGGTAGAGCCCGGTCAGGAAACTCGAGCGGGAAGGTGCGCAGATCGGGGCCGTGCAATGGGCTTGCAGGAACGAAAGGCCGCTCTCCTCAAAACGGGCGATGTTGGGGGTTCTCGCTTGCGGCTGACTGCCAAAGCCTTCGATATCGGTATTGAGGTCGTCGCAGATGATGAGAAGAACGTTGGGCTTCCCCGCGGCCGTTGCCCTGGCAGGACTGGCCAGGCAGATGCAGAGCGCAGATAAAATGAGTATCGGTTTCATGTTTAACCCCCATGGTTAACGAACTACGCATGCTTGAGGCACGAGGCGGCGATGGGATACGCCGATTCGACAAACACCTCCCGAGACTTCACCAAAGACATGATCTTTCTCCCATGAACCGCATACCCATACCATGAAATGGCACAAGGAAGCACTGCCGATTCTGTATAATTGAATGCGGCCCATCACGCAGGGAAGAATCACATTTCGCGGGGGACATAGGCAGACCAGATTAATGTGGTCAATCCCCACGAGACCACCCGGACTCGAAATGGGAAGCTGGCGCAACCGAGTTTTTTGGACCGCCTGCCACCCAGATTATTTTGACGAAGCTTTGACTGCTTCCAGTTGCTGTTTAAGCGTCTCGGCTATTTCGGGATGATCCACGATAATGTTTTGTTTCTGCGCCGGGTCGGCTTTCAGGTTATAAAGCTGCGCCGACGGGATATCCTTACACATCGTTCCATCCGCATTCACATCGCTGTTTTCAAAGCCGATTTCAGTGTAACTGTTATAGGCGGTCCGCGGTTGATCGAAATCATCGCCGGCGCTGACTCCGCCGGATCCAGGGCGGTCGATATAAACCCATTCTCCCCGTCGGATTGCGAAGGTCTTTGCGCGATTGCCCCAATTGAAAACCACACTGCGATCTTCCGTGATGCGCCCCTCGCCCCGGAAAACTGGCAACAGGCTGAATCCATCCGGGAAAGACCCCGCAGGCAGATCGGCCTTCACGATTTGTGCCGCCGTTGCCGACACATCGGTCAGACAGATCAGCGCGTCGGATTCGGTTCCGGGTTCTATCACTCCCGGCCATTGCGCGATAAAGTCGACATGTACGCCGCCTTCCCACACATCGGTTTTCTGGCCCAGCAGATTTGCCGCAGACCGATGTCCCGCTTTGAGGGCTTCCAAATCTATGTGAGGTCCATTGTCGCTGCTGAAAATGATGAGCGTCTCATCCAGCCTCCCCGTTTCTTTCAGCGTCTTGACCACCTGTCCGACCATCCAATCTAGTTCCTGCACGAAATCACCATATACTCCGCACTGGCTGGTTCCCTGGAAGTCCGGTCCGGGAGTCATCGGCATATGCACGTTGTTTGGCGCATAGTAGAGGAAAAGGGGTTGATCCGCCTTGCAGTTCCGAATGAATTCACAGGCTTTATCGCTTAGAACCCGCGCATTGGCGGGATAATCGATTTGATGGACGGAAGACGGAATCTCCAGATCGAATCCCTTTCCCTCTATCCGCTCTGTGCTGCCCAATCCAGCCACACGATGGTTTTCGATATAAAACTTAAACCGGTTCGAGGCATCCCCGAAAAAATAGTCAAACCCACACTCCAAAGGACCAGGCTTCAGTTCGGTATTCCAATCCTGTTCTGCGTTCATCAGTCCAAGATGCCATTTGCCGATCATTCCGGTTCGATACCCGGCGTGCTTGAGTACGGAAGCGATGGTCGGTTGCCTTGCTCCGATCAGACACCGCGAGACATGTGTAGCCCATAGCTGCTGGTCTTCATGTTTCGGGGCTCGCCACGGATAGGTTCCCGTCATCAGTGCGTAGCGCGACGGGCAGCAGACCGGCGCAGCAACATAGGCATTGGCAAAAAGCATGCCCCGTGCGGCCAGCTGATCGATATTCGGAGTATTGATCAACTGCGCCCCGTAGCATCCGACATCCCCATAACCGAGGTCGTCCGCGAGAATGACCACGATGTTCGGCATCGCGGCTTGCGCCGCGACACCCTGCCATGTGGACATAAGTGCCAAACCCAGAACCGCGCTGACTGCAACATGTGTGTGTTTCATAT
>JAIPJC010000111.1 GCA_021734345.1 Kiritimatiellales bacterium
ACACCACCGGTTCCACCGCCCTCTACTACATGAACGGCTGGCACTGGATAAGCACCGGGAGCACCTACGACGAAGCCGAACGGCTGGCCACCAGGGACAGCCACGCCTTTGCCTACGACCCCGCCAACGGCCGGCTCGCCTCCGTCTCCAACATCCTTGACGGAATAGCCACGTCGTACGCCTACGACCTCATGGACCGCGTCACCAACATCGTCTACCGCGCTTCGGACGGAAGCTTGATCCGCTCGCTGGACTATGCCTATGATGCCGCCGGAATGATCACGAACAAAGTCGTAAACGACGGTTATCGGTTAATGGTCAATAGCTACCAGTATGATTCCCTTGATCGCTTGGTTGGCGAAACGCAGTCAAGCTCCGCGACCTCTGCGCCCTCCGTGGTGGAATATGCGTACGACCTGGCGGGCAACCGCCTGTCGAAGACCGTCAACGGCCTCGGCTCATCGTACACGCTGGGAACCGGCAACCGCCTCGCCTCGACGGAAACGATCTTCACCATCGATTTCCAGGGCAGCTCCTCCGAACCCGTCGGCACCGACGGGCGCTGGGGCGCACTCTGGGTCAGCAACGCCACCGCACAGACCCGCTTCGTTCCGCAGACCGACGGCATGGATTTTTGGATCGACGACCTGGCCCTGGTGCCCGGCACCAACCAACTCGTCGCCGCCGTGCGCGACCAGGCCGGCAACATGGGGTTCGCGACCAACACGGTTTTCCTCGATGCGGAGTCCACCAACACGCAGTACCAGTACGATGCCGCCGGATGCCTGACCAACCTCAACGGCACCGCCCTGGAATGGGACGAACGCTACCGGTTGGCGCATGTAGTCCCGCCTTCAGGCGGTTCCGTTGAATACGGCTACGACGTTCTAGGCCGCAAGGCTTCCCGCACCGAAAGCGGTTCCACCGAATACTACATCCACGACGGCGGCCACGTGCTGGCCGACCTCTACGGCAACCTCTGGTACCACCGCATCTACGCCTACGGCCCCGGCGTGGACAACATCCTCGCGATGACCGTCTACCCCAACGGCTCGCCCAGCGGCACCACCTACCACTACCTCAAGGACCACCAGAACTCCGTCATCGCGCTCACGGACGCCAGCGGCACCGTCGTTGAATCCTACGAGTACGACGCCTACGGCAACACGAAGGTGTTCGATGCCACCGGCAACGAGTTGACTGAATCGGCCTACGGCAACCGCTATTGCTTCCAAGGCCGCGAGATCGACTGGGCCACCGGCCTGTACCATTTCCGCGCCCGCTGGTACGACCCCGGCACGGGACGGTGGCTAAGCAAGGATCCCATCGGCATCCGCGGCGGCCTGAACCAGTACGTATTCTGCGCCGACAACCCGGTGATGTTCGTTGATCCAATGGGGCTGGATGAGGATGGCGGAGATATGCACTCAAAACTCGCAGGTGCTTTTGGTTTGTATGCTGCTGCTGATCTTATTAGGGCAGGATTGACCATCATGGCTGAAGGTGGGATTCCTGGAATTATCGGAGGAGGACTCCTCGCTGGTATAGGAGCAGTGCTTGGGTGGGGGAGTATTGATATAATGGGAGGCAGTTCGTCCGGCGGCGGTTCGTCCGGCGGCGGTTCGTCCGGCGGAACCTTTCAGGATGCTGTTGATGATTTCAACTACTATAATTCTGGTAGCGAAGAAGCGATAGATGATTTTTATGATGCAATCGGCGGTGGTTTTTAGTTCGACAAGGACGATTAATATATTTTAACAAAATATTATTTTTCTAATATAGGCAAGTATTGGAATAGAAATTATAGTTATTAGAGGTAATTATGAGAATGAATATTAATTTTATAACTACAATAAGTTCAATATTTATTGATATATTTATTATCTTATACGCTAAGAAAAAAGCTTATGAAGCTGTAAAGATGCTATCAAGCGATAGGCTTGAAGATCTCGGAAATCGAGCGAGACTAGTTTGCGCAGGATTAAAAAGTGCTGAAGTAGCAATAATAATATCTTTTGTTATAGGATATAATAAGATCGTCGAAATGCAGCTAGAAGGTGTGTTTATTTTTTCATTGTTTCTTTCTGTTGGATGCCATGTTGCTTCGCGGGAAGTGAGGCAGATCCTCGGAAAGAAAACGGAAACCAAGTAATAAAAGGAAACGGTCGTTATATCGGGTAAATGCCGCTGCAAATAAAAATCTCCGGTGCCTCTACTGCTTCCGCGCCCGCTGGTACGACCCCGGAACCGGCCGCTGGCTCTCCAAAGACCCCATTGGCATCGCGGGTGGGCTGAACCAATACTTCTTCTGCGCCGACAATCCCGTTAATTTCACCGATCCGATGGGGCGTTGTCCCGAGGTAAGTGTCATCGAGCAGCTAGCTGATCCAACTGGAGGGTTTTATTTAGGAGCTGTAGGTTTTGGTTTGTCGGGGATGTGGTTGCCAGCACTTCAGTCGCTATTTCAGGGGCTATTTACCGATTTGGCAGGCGATGGTTTTCTGGATGGTGATATGTTTGAAGGAGATGCTTTGATCCCTGACAGTTATAACGGAAACACGTTTGAAGATGTTATCGATGAAGGTCTGGATAACATGGACAACTACGATTATTGGTACGATGGGTTTTAAAAGGATGTTCTCATGAGGTCATTAAAGAATTTCAGGCAACGCATGGGATTAACAATTGTTGTCACTGTTGGCGCTACTTATATAATTTCACTTTTGGTGGTTGGGTTATTAATGAGTGCAACCACGGTGACTGTCCTAATGGCCCAAGTAATCAGATTGGTTATTGCCATTATTGTAGGAGTTCCGGTTTGGAAACTTTTGGGAAAAGGAAACGCGGATGGCAGAGGCGGCTCTGAGCCATCCAGCCATTGAGTGGTTTGGCTCACTCCAGCAGAGAGGCTATTCGTGTCAGTCCTTCCGTCGATGTCGCATCAGGTCATATATTCTTCTGCATGCAATGTGGAAGAAGCCCGTGCATTGCAGCTTGGATTAATCGTAGATGACGACGTAGTTGTTTTCCTTGAGGCGGGCGATCCAGCGGGCTTTCAGCCGGTCCCTTTCCTGGGTGGTGAGGGCGGTCTTGATCGTCTGGCGGACTTCATCGAAGGTCTTGTAGCCGGACTGCTGCCGCGCTTCCATTTTCAGGATATAGAGCTCGGTGTCGGTTTCGACGATTTCGCTGATCTCGCCGGCGGGCAGGGAGGCAATCGTTGCCTGTAGTTCAGGGCGTACATCCTTCGGCTGCAGCCACGGGAAGGCGCCGCCTTCCGCGGCGCGGCTGCCTTCCGAGACTTCCTTGGCCGTTGCGGCGAAGTCGGCCCCATCGATCAACCGCTTGCGGATGGATTCCGCCTCGGTGCGCTTGACGGCCTGGTCTTCCGGGGTGGTGCCTTTGTTGAGCAGGATGACGCTAAACTGAACTTTCTCGGGAATGAAGTAGTCTTCCTTGTTGGCCTCGTAGGCGTCGCGCACCTGCTCCGGCGTCACCCGCGCCCGTTGCGCGACCTCCTCGTTGATCATCATGCCGACGGCCATCTGTTCGCGGATCGTTTCCATGTATTCCGCGCGGGTCTTCTTTTGCTCGGAAAGCACTTGTTCGAACAGGGCGTTGTCGCCCTTGAACCGCTCGTTGATCACCCGCTTTATTTCGTCGTTCACATACTGGTCGGGGATCTGCCCGCCGCGCGTTTTAAACGCTTCCATGATCAGCGCTCGCTCCACCAGCTCGTCGCGGGCCTTCACAAAGGCTTTTTGCAGTTCCTCTTCGAGTTGCGCGCCTTGGTAGACGCGGTATAGCTCCGGCAGCATCGGCGCGAGCATTTCGCGCACTTCGCCGCGCGTAATCACGCGATCGTTCACCTTGGCGGCATAGCCATCGATCTCGACCGACACGTTTTTCGGGCCCACGTTCGTCTGTCCGGAAACCACGGCGGCGGCGAAGAGGAAGGCGAGGATTGGAAGGGTTTTTTTCATAATGGGCACACCATAAATAAAGGGCGCGCCGCACGCAACGCCGAAAAGCGAATCCGCGAATATTCTTTACGTTTTCCGGGCGGGCTGTGGTACAACCCGCACCTATGACAGACACCCCAGAAGAAGTTCCAGCGACTGGAAAAGCCGGTATCGTATCGATCGTGGGCCGCACCAACGTCGGCAAATCCACCCTCGTCAACCACCTGCTCGGCGAAAAGGTCAGCATCGTCAGCGACACCGTGCAGACCACCCGCAACCTCATCCGCGCCATCCTGACCGAGCCGCGCGGGCAGATCGTATTCCTCGACACCCCCGGCGTCCACAAGGCCACCGGCGAGCTCGGCAAAAACCTCAACAAGACCGCCCGTTCCGCCACCGAAGGCGTCGATGCCATCCTGCTCGTGCTCGACGGCTCCAAAAAGCCCGAACTCGAGGACGACGGCTGGTTCCGCCGCATCGCCCGCGAAGAAGTGCCCTGCATCATTGCGCTCAACAAGTCCGACTTGCACTCCGACCGCGCTCCCGACTACAAGACCCTCTGGCAGGAAATCAAGGCCGAGAAGGAAAGCACCCTGGAGCCCATCTGGGCCAGCGTCTCCGCCCTGCATGGCGACGGCATGCCCGCGCTGCTCGACACCCTGTTCGAAACCATGCCGGTTGGCCCGGCGCTCTTTCCCGACGATATCCTCACCGACTATCCCCGCATGCTCAACATGGCCGACGTCATTCGCGAAAAGCTCTTCTTCCGCCTGCACGACGAGCTGCCGCACGCCATCGCCGTCTGGATCGAGAACATCGACGAGCAGGAAAAGAAATGGACGGTCGACGCCTCCATCTTCGTCGAGCGCCATTCCCAGAAAGGCATCGTCATCGGCGAAAAGGGCCGCCTGCTCAAATGGGTGCGCGAGCAGGCCGAAAAGGAGCTCTACGAAATGTACGGCGTCCGCTTCAAACTCAACCTCTGGGTCAAGGTCGAAAAGGATTGGCGCAAGAACTTCTGGATGCTCAAGAAGTTCGGCTATGCGTAGTGCCCGATCAGCTTGTACGGGTCATGCGGCATAGATGCACTGCTTCGTTTGATGCAAGGTTTTGAGAAACACCGGATTGCGGACGGAACGGATGGACACAAGGTCAACCCTGCGGTCCAGAATGCGTTCAAGGGCCTCCTTGAATTCCATGAATTGCTGGAAACTGCCGTTAAAATTGTTTCGGTCAAAGTCGACAGCCAAATCCACATCGCTTTGATCAGTGAAATGATCGGACAATACGGATCCGAAGGCATGCAGCTCCTTGACCTTATAGATGCTACAGACCTTGAGAATCTCGTCCCTATGCTGGTCGATCAATGTCATGCGGGCAGGGTGGCAGATAATGCGGAACGAGTCAATTTTTGGAATCAAAGGCTCAACGGCGGCGGGCCGGGGGAGGATTGGTCCAGCGTGCCAGAGGCGAAGAGGGTGTCAAGTTCGTCGAGTAGGCGCTCCTTGTCCTTCGGGAAGCGGCCTTCCATCGGCAGGATGTTCGACGAGTGGTTGGCGCGGAAGACGGTGCTTTCTAGTTCCAGCCCTTGGATGATCGCCGCCAATTCTTCCAACGCCTGGAATTCGGTGAGCTGGGTAAAGCTTCCGGTCAGTTCCTCGTCGTAGAGTTCGGTTCCCGGAATGGGGATCACGCGCAGGGCGGAGAGCAGGCGCGGCTGCATCCGGTTGAGCGCCGCGGCGGTGGCGGCGGAATGCAGAACGGTGTTCTTTTGGCCGCCGAGGCCGATCAGGATCATGACCGACATTTTGAGTCCGGCGGCTTGCGCGCGCTGGCCGGCCTCGACCATCTCCTCGGCGGTTTCGCGTTTATGGACGGCGCGCAGCGTTTCTTCGTGGCCGCTTTCGAGGCCCATGTAGAGTGTGCTGAGTTTGAGCGCCTTCAGTTCGCGCAACTCGGCGTCGCTCTTTTGCAGGATCGAGTGGCCGTTGGCGTAGACGTTGACGCGCGCGAGCCGGGGGAAGCGGGCGTTGAGTATTTCGAGCACGGTCTTGAGCGTGTCGAACGGAAGCGCCATTACGTCGCCATCGGCCAGAAAGATGCGCTTGGCGGCGGGGTAGGTTGCCCAGGCACTGGAAACCGCGGCGTCGATTTCTTCCAAGGTTAGGAAGCGGGTTTTCACGCCCTTGTACATCCCGCAAAAGGTGCATTGGTTCCATGGGCAGCCGTCCGCAATGCGGATGATCAGGCTATGCGCCTCGGCAGGTGGACGGAAAAGGGAATGGGAACTTGGAACGTTGAACATAGAACGTTGAACCTCGAACTAAAGGTGGCTCTTCGCGGTTTTGATGCTGGTGGCAAAGATTCGGATCAGTTCGTCTGTTTCCTTTTGGACAAATGACAATGTGCCATCCTCTTGTGGCATGAGGGGAACCCTGAATATCAACTTCAACCAACGCTCCGACTCCCGCAACTCCTTTAGACAGATGCCCATTTTGTGGATAAAATCCTTTTGGGACTCGGCACCCTGCGCCTCGCCATGGTTCGAATACGGCGATGTGCCGGAACGAATAAGCTGGCCTGCAATATGGTTGCCGGCGCGGGTCTTTGGCAACCGTTCCACCAATCGGATGATTCCTGCGGAGTACTCAAGCAATCGGTCTTCGAGGTCGTACTTCTTCATGCTTTCGATGTTTGGTGTTCAATGGTCGAAGTTCAACGTTCTTTTCACGAATTCTGGAGGTAGGTAATGGCTGCCGATCGGGGCCGGGCGCTGGGTTGGTTGGGGGCGTCGGCGAAAAAGTGGAGCGGCGGGGTAGGGCGCGAACGGGCCTGTTTTGCCACAACCGGGCGGGCGGCTGCTCCAACGGCCGCAGCGGTTGCGCCGAGCACGGCCAGAAAGGTTCGTCTATTGAGTTCGAGTTGCATGATTGGTGATAAAGACGCGCGATCCTAGCGGGCGTTCATTCCCGTGGGAATGCTTTTCTTTTCCAATGGCTGGAAAAAAGGTCTTTATATTTTCCTGCCATTGGAAATAATGCCGGGCAACTACTGGAAATCTGAATGCGGAAGAATGCCCTCTCTATTTTAATCGGTTCGATGATGCTGTGCGCGACGCTCGCGGCTATCGCCGATGATCCGGTTCCGAAGCCGGCCAGCGCCCGCTTTCCCAACATCAAAGCCTCGCTCGACGACGGTTTTTTCGTGTTGGCGGAGCAGCAGGCGCGCGGGGTGCTGCGCGCCGAGCCCAGTGCGGAAGACGACCACGAGGCGGCGTTGCTGCTCGTCCACGCGCTGTGGGGGCAGAAGCGCTATTCCGAGATGCTCGAACTCTTGCAGAACTACACCGGCGATCCGGGCTACGTCTACTGGCGTGCCCGCGCCAACTTCGAACTCAAGCGCTATGACGACGCGCTCCAGTGCTTTGGGACTGCCGGCGAAGAGATGGAAAAGAGCCGCTACGCCCCGTCGGCGCTCCGGTTGAAGGGGCACATCCAGCAATTGACCGGCTCGCTCGATGCCGCCGAGTCAACCTATCTTTATTTTGCCAAGACCTTCCCGAAGCACGGCGAGCGCATTGAAAACCAGTTCGACCTCGCCGACGTCTACACCCTCCAGAAAAAGATTCCGGAAGCCATTGCGATCTATGAAGCGCTGGCGGCGGAACCAAACAAGAATGTCGTGCAGCGCGCCCAGCTCAAGCTGGCGCATGTGCTCTACACCCAGGGCGCCGCCGAAAACTTTGCCAGCGCCCGCAACCTGTTCGCTGGCCTGGCAACCAACACCGCCACGCGGCTGGTCTACCGGATCGATGCGTGGGTCGATCTCGCCGCTCTCGAAGAAAAAGATGGGAAGCGCCCCGCCGCGATGGATGCGTTGCGCAAGGCCATCGCGCTCTCGCCCGATGCCCGCCAGCGCGTGCCGCTCAAGCTTTCGCTCGTCCGCATCCTGTTGAGCGATGGCGATACCACCGGCGCGCTCAAGCTGCTGGAGGAATGCCGCGCCGAAGCGCCGAACGAAACCATCGCCGCCGAACTGCAACTCGAAAAAGCCGATGCGTTGCTGCAGGCCAAGCGCAACAAGGAGGCCGCCGAGGCCTACCAGGTCTACCTCGATGTCGCCGCCGACGCGGAGGGGCAGAAGCGCGCCTACTTCGGCAAGGGGCTGGCCCTGTGGGAGCTCGAACGCTTCGACGAAGCCGCCGCCGCCTTCGACAAGGTTGGCCCGGAGCGCGCCGATGCGCTTTTCAAGGCGGGCGATGCCTACTACCGCGCCGGAAAGTTCGAGGATGCCGGAAAGCGCTACCGCGCGTTTTTGACCGGGTTCCCCTCGGATGCGAATATGCCGAACGCACTCTATCAGCTCGGGCTTTCCCTCGCCAAGACCGGCAACCGCACCGAGGCGCTCGCCGCCTTCCAAACCCTGGAAACCGACCATGCCGCCAGTCCGTTTGCCGAAAAGGCCGCGTTGCGGTCGGCCGATGTGCTGTTGGCCGGCGAGCAGTGGGAGGCGGCGCTGGATAAATACACGCAGATCGGGCAGACCTACACCAACGGAACGGTCGCGGCGCTCAGCCTTCACCAGCGCGGGCTCGTGCTCTACCAGCTGGGCCGCTACGCCGATGCGCAGAAGGCCTTCGAGGGCGTGGCGGCCAATTACCCGCAAAGCGAATATGTGCCGCAGGCCTTCTACATGCGCGGCTTCTGCCTCTACCTCCAGGGCCAGGTCGACGAAGCCGTGAAGACCTGCCAGGCCTTCATCAAGAAATATCCCGATTCGGAGTGGGCGCCCGAGGTGATCTTCTGGTTGGCGGAGCAATACTACAACCAGGGGAACTACACGCAGGCCGATCCGCTTTTCATCCGCATCGCCACCAGCTACACGGGCAGCAGGCTGGCGCCGCGCGCGCTCTACTGGGCGGGGCGCGCCGCCGCCGCGCAGGCCAACTATGTGCAGGCCATCGAACGCTACAGCGAAGTGGCCAAGACCTATCCCGACAGCGACATCCTCCCGCAGACCCGCTTCGCCCAGGGCGACGCCCTCAGCGAACTCGGCGAATTCGCCCGCGCGATCCTCGCCTTTGAGGAGATCATCAAGAACTATCCCGAAAGCTTCCTCGTCAACGCCGCCTGGGGGCGCAAAGGCGACTGCCAGTTTTCGCTCGCGGCCGACAACCCGGCGCGCTACGCCGAAGCCATGGCCTCCTACCAGGCCATCCTCGACCGCACCTCCGCGCCCATGGCGCTCAAGCTCCAGGCCGAATACAAGGTCGGGCGCTGCCTCGAAAAAACCGGCCTGCCCGACAAGGCGTTCAGCCGCTACATGAACGTGGTCTACACCTTCATCAACGAAAACGTTGAACGGTCGCCCAACGCCGTGATGTGGTTCACGCGCTCGGCCTTCGGCGCGGCCGCGCTCAAGGAGAAGGACAAGGCCTGGCTGGACGCCGTGCAGGTCTACGGCCGCGTGATAGAGGCCAACGTGCCCGCCAAGGACGAGGCAGGGAAGCGCATTGAAAAGATAAAGAACGACAACTGGCTGCTCTTCCAGCAAGCCGAGGAGAAGAATCATGTGGGAATTGATGGTTAAAGGCGGATGGATCATGTGGCCGATCCTGGCGTGCAGCATCACGGCGGCGGTCTTGTTTCTCGAGCGCGTTTTCCACCTGCACCGCGCGCAGATCAAGCCCGACGACTTCCTCAACGGGATCTACACGATCGTCAACCGCGGCAACATGGCCGAAGCGGTTTCGATCTGCGACCAGACGCCCGGCCCCGTGGCGCACATGGTGCGCATGGCGCTGCTGCATTCCGACGAGGCCGGGGCGGAACTCCGGCAGACCATCAACAAGGCCGGTCTCGGGGAAGTCCCTCGGCTGGAAAAAAACCTTGGCGGGCTGCTGACGGTGGCGCAGATCACGCCGCTGCTGGGATTGATGGGGACGGTGATCGGGCTGATCCGCGTCTTCATGGCCATGGAGCAGAACGCGCCGCTGGCCGAGATCGGCGATATCTCCGGCGGCATCTGGCAGGCGCTCGTCACCACGGCCGTCGGCATCTGCGTTTCGATTCCCTCGTTCGCGGCCTACAACTTCCTGCTCAGCCGGGTGGAGTCGATCACGCTCAACATGGAATATGCCGCCGAAGAGATCTACCATTTCCTCGTATACGACCGCACCCCCGTTGGCCCCTCTAATGAAACCCTTTAATCCCCATCGTAAAAGCCAGCAGATGCGCCGGTTCAAGCCGACCCGCAAGCCGGCCGGCATCTTTTGCATCAGCGTGGTGTTCAGCGACGCCTCGCTGCTGGTGCTGGCATTCTTCCTGGCGGTTTCGCCGTTCATCATGCAGCCGGGCATCAATATCACGCTGCCCACCTCGTCGTTCACCGGCGGCGCGCCGTTTGGTTCGATGGTGCTCTCCATCACGCGCGGCGGCTGGTTCTATTTCAACGACGAGCGCCTCGACGCGGCGCATCTGGCCGATGCCTTCAAGACGGCCGCCGCGTCGCATCCCGGTGCGACGCTGATCATCGAGGCCGACGAGCGCGTTGCGCACGGCACGGTAGTCGCCGCCTGGAACGCCGCGCAAGAAGCCGGGATCGACTCCGTCTCCATTGCCACGCGCATCGCCGCCGTCGAGGAGGTAGCTCCGTGACGAGCGCACCGAACCGCCGGGCCATCGAGCTGGCCGTGTGTTTGGCCGTCATGATGCACCTGCTGCTTTTCATGGCCGTGCGCCCGACAACGGTTAACGCCCTTTCCGGCGTTCCCGTCCCGCCCGCAACGTCCTATCTCGCCAATCCGTCCGGCAAACTTCCCGGGGAGGGTGTGGACAATGTGCGTACGTTGTGGTCGCCCGTCCTGTTTTCGCTGCCAACGGAGATGGGTTTCAGCGGCGACCTGCTGAACGAACACCTGAAAACCCGGCTAACGTTTTCACGGGCGGTCGAGTCCGAGCAGTTCCTGAAGATTGATTCCGCATCGGGCGGCACGGAACCCCTGGTGGATCCGAAGGGACTGATGGTTACGGGAGCGGACATCGCTCCGCCGCTACCGGTCGAGACCTTCCAGCCGGTGGGGAAAAAGCCTGCACCGCGGCGCGTCTACGTGGCGCCGGAACTTAAGGATCGCCTGGTGGGAGGGGTCGTGCTGCCGCCGGAGCTGAACCAGGATGCGGCCAGTCCATGGGAGGTGCGGGCGGCTGTAGGCATCTCGAAGCAAGGCGTGGTACAGCATGTATTTCTCGACAGCCCGCTCGAATCGGCCGCGCTCAACCGCCAGGTGCTGCAACTGCTCTACGGCCTGCGGTTCAGTCCCGGTGCCGGCCCGGTCGACGGCAGCATCGAAATCTACTCGTCCGAAACCATCTCCGCCGGAGGTGCCGTCAAA
>JAIPJC010000112.1 GCA_021734345.1 Kiritimatiellales bacterium
TGGCCTGGCTGGCGCCCGACTTGTTGCGCAGCTCGAATTCGACATGGCCATAGTCGCCCGAAGGCAATCCAAGATTGTCCGGCGACTGTAGGCGATTCAGTCCGGCTTGAACCTCGAAGAAGAGCAGACCGCCCCTGGTTTTTAGATTGGCGGCGACGCCTCCGATGGTCCACCCCGCCGAAGTGTTATCTGTCCAGCCAAACAGCGGCGCGTCATAACGAACCTGTGCCGAAACACCGGAGGCCATCAGCAAAAACATTGCAACCGCTGCCCGTGTGCGGGCTTTTTCCATCGTTTTGCCTTGAACCCATTCCATCATAGCGATTCTCCATTCGCCGCCCAGATAAACAGCACCTGGAATCTGACGTACTACAAACCGGACTCCGCAAACCGATCGGAGTCCGTCCAAACACGACCGAACACTGCCTTACATCATCAAACGGCGGCGAATAAACAGAACGAACCCGCCAATCGAAGCCAGCAGCCCGAGTGTCGCCGGTTCCGGAATGGTTTCCATGAAGCGGACATAATCCAACTCGAAAGTGGCGTTTAAAGTGTTGACCGGATCCAGGCGCAAACTCGTCAGGTTACCGGTCCATTTGGCTTCATCGGAAAAATCAAGCAGGTAGGTGTGGTAATTCCCATCGGAATTCTCCACGGACTCTACGGCCACCTTCGCAGGGGTCGGGCTGCCCGTTGCCGCCGTATTCCAGAACAAGTCGATCTTGTCCCCGGGATCGCCTTTCAGGCGGATTTCAACATATTTGTATATACCCGCATCGATGGTGGGTGCCCCGCCCCCGACCAAATTGATCTGCGCGTCCCCGTTAGCCGTAGTGCCGCCCGAAAGGAAACCATTCTGCACGGTAACGTTCGAAAGATTGACCTGCGCGGTCTGATTCAAATCTCCATCATGATCAAACTCAAAGCCGATCGTGCGGCCGAGATCCGCCATGATGTAGTCGATCTGGAAGTTGTCGGCGGTTCCGTCGTTGGTATAGTTGAACGGATCGATTCGCGTGCCGTTCCCATTCGCGGTTGTCGTCGACAAATCAAAGAACGTCTCCTTCAACGTGGTTCCGCTGGTAACCGTCTTGTTTACAATCCCTGCCGAACCAATCGGCGTCGGATAGACCTGAACGCCTGTCGTTGCGGCATCGTCGCGGTTGACCGCCATGCGGATGCGCATCGACTTGTACCGGGCGGGGTTGAAGGGCGTCGCCGTCGGGCTGTAGGTGATATACCCTTCCGGGCCTGCGTTGCTCGCATAGTTGTAGGTCGCCGCCCCGCCCGTGATGGAACCGAAGGTGGTTCCGCCCATTGAGGTGGAAGGGTCGCCCGTACCGCTGAAATTCTCCAGCACCACCGTCGTCGAGTAGTCCACATCCTTCTGGATCGTCACGCCGAGTGCGGACACTGCGGCTGATGCCAGAATACCTAACATCATATACTTCATTTTCTTCATATACTTCATTTTCTTCTCCTGTTTCATTGTTTTTATTGCACCCGGTGCGTCTCTCGACACCTCTGCCAAAATTGTTTTGTTCATCAAACGCGCAATCAGGCTCTCGCTATTGCGACAATTGCAATAACTGTCAGAAGAACGCCAGATCTGCACCTCCCGACCGGACATGATCCCGTCTCCACCCTTTTCTACTTTACCTAGCGTATAATCCCCCGGCAGCTGGCCGGGGAATTATATCTGGTGTTCGTGTTTAGTCCTTCTGAACCTTCAGCTGGAAGAACTCAACGTTGTCCACATCCGTGCGGTTGGTGAAGGTCGTGAAACCTCCCACTTCGGCCGACTGGCCGATCGGTGCATTGGTCACCGGCGTACCATAAATAAGATTATTGTTGAGCAGAACCACATAGGAGAGACTTGGATCCTCCGTCCTGCGGTTCTGGATATAGTAGAACCAGTCGGTGCCGCCCTCTTTCATTGCCATGAGAACCGGTTGAAGGTCTGCTGCATCGTAAGCCAGTGGATCGCCACCGAGGGCATATTCCAACAAGTTGTTGAATCCGTCACCGCCACCGGCTTCGACATCGTCCAGCAGACCATCGTTGACCCCTGCCGTCAGCAATGCGTTTGCAGCCCAGTTTCCATAGCCGGGCAACAAGCCTTCAAGAGCCACGATGTCGGCGGCGTCAAAGTCATTGTCGCCGTCGATATCGAAGTCGGTCAGGTTAAGATACGCCAGGGCCTGAGCCGGGGTAAACCCCTCTCCAGTCAGGATATCCTGCCTGTTCGTTGCCGTTTCGCCGCCGTCGCCAGCCAGATAGAGATTGGCCAGGGCGACATCGTCCTCATCCAGAATGCCGTCTTTGTTCAAGTCATTCGCGGGGCTGTTCACGGTCAGCGACACACTCGCAATCCGAAGCTGCGATACCTGGGCTATATTAGTAGGATTGGGCGAGACTGGATAATCGGCGATGGCCTTTGCATTGACGTGATCAAAGATCAGATTGACCGGTCCGCTGGTTTGAGCGGCCAGCAGGTTGGCTCCGCTGATCGTTGCCGTCTGGTAGGCCATCTCCTTTATCGTCGGCACAGAATCGGCCGTGATTGAGATCAGCGAACCCGAGACGGCAGTGGCCGGATGGGTGGAGCCAGCCCCCATGGTCAGTGCGGCGGTAAAGGTTGCCTCCGACTGATCGGTACTCGTGCTTTGGGACACATCGATCTTCAGGTAATAATTTACCCCGGCCTTGATCGTGACCCCGTTGAGGATGTCCTCCTGCATCATCCCGTTCCGGTAGTTCATGGAAGAATTCAACGTAATCCAGTTATTATTCGGGTCAAGCAGTGTGTCCAGATAGAACGTTCCATCGAGAACAGGCACGCCCCCATCATCTGCACCCGGGGTTCCGATGTTCGCAGTCAGACCGTCTGGATCTGCATAGTATGGCGTCCAGCCCACGACCTCCACATAATTGCTCCAGAAGGTGGAGAAATCGCCGAACGTTCCGGCGACGTTGTGGACGGTCGGATGAGTAACCGTTACTGTATTGGTAACCTGGAACTCGTTGCCGTTGGCAATCAGATCAAGCGCCGGAATCACGGCGAACTTCTCTACGAGGGGGGCGTCCACGGCAACTTTCAGGTTATCGATATAGCCGCCGTATTTCGTGGGCTCGCCGAAGGCGATATAGCGCCCGGCATTCTCGAAGTCGATTGAACGGGTGGTGATCAACGAACCGTTCACCCGGATCTCAGCCAGGCCTTGCGCCTCCTCGATTGTCAACTCGATATCATACTCGGTATTGGCAGTCGCGCCGGCGGTGTTCGAGCTGATGCCGTCAGAGCCCGTCTGCCAGTTCACCCCGTAGGAACCGAAGGCGAAATCGAAACCGACAACATTATCCGCATCCCAGCCTCCTATTATCGGGGTGTCCGCCAGGCCAAAGGTCAAGGGGCTTGCCGACGCTGTGCGGTAGGTAAAGCTGATTGTGTAGGTTTCGCCGGCGACATAAGGAGCCCAGTTGAACGCTGAATTCGCGCCGGCACTCGAGCTCAACTGCAAGTTCTGACCGCCGTTGGCGGTGAGGAGGTCGCCGTTGAGAGCGTTCGTTCCAGTCCAGTCGAGCAACCCGTTGGTCACGGCAACCTCGCCGGTGGCCGTTAGCCCAGTGATATAGTATTTCACGGTATTGGCCAGTGTGCCGGTGGCACGGGCGGCCGGGTTGGTCGGATTGTTGTCCACCGTGTCGTCAAAGTCATCAAAAAAGAGTATTTCCGGCAGTTCCGGCCCGCGGACTTCCATGAAGCGGACATAATCCAACTCGAAAGTGGCGTTTGTAGTGCTGACCGGATCCAGGCGCAAACTCGTCAGGTTACCGGTCCATTGGGCTTCATCGGAAAAATCAAGCAGGTAGGTGTGGTAATTCCCATCGGAATTCTCCGCGGCCTCTACGGCCACCTTCACAGGGGTCGCTGAGCCGCCCGTTGCCGCCGTACTCCAGAACAAGTCGATCTTGTCCCCGGGATCGCCTTTCAGGCGGATTTCAACATACTTGTATATACCCGCATCGATGGTGGGTGCCCCGAGCGCGAGCAAATTGATCTGCGCGTCCCCGATAGTCGTAGTGCCGCCCGAAAGGAAACCATTCTGCACGGTAACGTTCGAAAGATTGACCTGCGCGGTCTGATTCAAATCTCCATCATGATCAAACTCAATGCCGATCGTGCGGCCGAGATCCGCCATGATGTAGTCGATCTGGCAGTCGTCGTCGGTTCCGTCGTTGGTGTGGTTGAACGTATCGATTCGCGCGCCGATCCCGTTCGCGGTTTTCGTAGACAAATCAAAGGAGGTCTCCTTCAACGTGGTTCCGGTGGTAACCACCATCCCTACAACCCCTGCCGGACCAATCGGCGTCGGATAGACCTGGACGACAGCTGATCCTGCATCGTCGCTGTCGACTGCCATGCGGATGCGCATCGACTTGTATCGGGAGGGGTCGAAGGATTGCGCCAGTGTAGCGTAGGTGATATACCCTTCCGGGCCTGCGTTGCTCGCATAGTTGTAGGTCGCCACCCCGTTCGTGCTTGAGGTGAAGGTTACTAGGGTCATTGCGGAGGCAAGATTGTTCATCCCGCTGAAATCCTCCAGCACCACCGTCGCCGTGTCGTAAACATCCTTGTGAATCGTCACACCGAGTGCGGACACTGCGCCGCACATGGCCATAATAGCTATACTGTATAACCACTTTCTCATAACTCATGCCTCCTGTTGTTTATCCCTGTATATTTATTTCACCGTTGCTCATTATTCATAAAGATCTCGTAGAACAAATTCGATATTCCACCATGGAGATGGACGGATTCCTGAATGAACGACATGGGGTCATAGCTGGAAATGGCTTTTTGTGCGCTGTGTGGTCCCCATGCCGCTTCTGCTGTCATAACGATGCCTTCTGCATCCCGGAACCTGATATCAATTTTTTGCCCGAGGCCCCACGATGATCCCATGATCCCCAGACTGTTGTATTTGGAGGCAGAGGCCCCATGGGCCAAGATGTTATTTGTTCTGGACCAGGGAACGCCGAGAACATCAAATCCCATATCCTGGAAATATTTAAATGTGCTGTAGTCTATTCCAGAAGCAACCTCTGCTTTCGAAGCTTCAGAGCCGTAATGCCAATCCAAAATTATCATGTCTTTAGGCAGCTCATTAATAACTCGTTCGCCAAACCAAGGAGCGCCCCCATGAAGCCCTGTTCTCTCTGTAAGTTGCGCCGCCCATGGATCTTTAGGCAGGAATATATCCGCCCATAACATAGCTGTAATTCCACGTGCCTGGAGAAAATCATTCAGCTTGATAATATGTTCTTTGAGCAGTTGTTCGGCGGATTTCCCGGTTTCTTCCGATGCCAACATGGGGCCATCGAAAGGCTCCTCCACTCCGATGTTGAAAAATTTAGGATGGTCGAAAACATCGATCAATTCATCGTACACCCCGAACAACAAGGGATAGAAGCGGGGATCATTGAGTTTGAATGTTCTCTGCAAGACTCCCCTTGCTTTGTAATAGCCAAGCTTCTTCGCCTCAATGGCCGGTTCAAACATGTCGGCCAAGGATGGATCATTTTTCAACCACATATTGTGCTCATTGCCCTGGCCCTGGCTCCACTGGGCCTTGCCAAGTGATTTGACTTCCGGGTAAATATCCAGCCGATAGGTGTTTTTCGCAATATCCACCAATCGTCTAACCTCGGTCTGTTTACAATAGAGTTTATGGTCATAGGCCAACGGATTGTTTTTTAGCTCAATATTTCCTTGGTAGGAGAGGCAGACCCCATTGTACTTGAGCATGGAAAGCGTTCGGCATAACAGAATATAGTCGTCGATCGTTAAATTTGCTGTATGAAAATTCAGGTGAGAATGGCGCATGGCTAAATCAGGATAATCCATCACCTGTTGTTCCTGCACTGGATTCCCACTGAACAATTGGGAGAGCGACCACATTCCATACAGCATCCCGCGCGAATCGTTTCCTATGCAAACCGTACGGTTTGTCCGGACGTCCAACACGTACCCCTCTTCGTGCAGCGGGGCGGAGTTCTCCAACCGCAATGTCTTGAGAAGCTTTTCCGCGATCTGCGGCGCATTGGATTTGTCCATTAAGTAAATCGCACCGTCGTCCTCTACGGTGTCTGCGGCTAGCACATCACACTTGATGCCGTGCAGTGCTAATTCTTCCTGCAATAAGCGGGCGCACCGACAAGAATACGAGTCAGCTTGATCGATATATTTGATCGTCACCGTTTTTCCTAAAGAAAAGGAAGTCCCGTATGGCGTAACCTTTTTTGGACAGGGAACCATTTGTGCAAATAGATTGAGGCCGAACGTCAGGGAAATGATGGAGATTAAAGCAACTTTTATCATAACGGCAATAATCCCGGGCATTATAGGTGATTTCGTGTTTATAGGTTGTGCAATCCAACCCTGCTGATTCGTTGTAGCCATTTCCATTCTCCATTCTCTTTTTTGTTGTTTTCCCCGACCTACCCTTTCGCATCTAGTTGCTTTCGAATATCGTTCACCTTCTGTGCGGTGAGTGAATAGAGGCTTAGCAGGAGGATTCCTCCCAATGGCTAGCGGCAGGAATAACGCATACAAAATGCGCAGGATTAGGATCGTATAATTGACGACTAATTTTCAGCATATCCAGATTCGCTTTTGGTTTAGCCATTCAAGTTCAGGACTGAACTTCTCGTGATTAACTGCGTCGCCAGAACTTTGTCGTGGTCGGCATGGCCTTCTTCGATTTCAAGAAGGGTGGTCAGGGCAGCCTTCCCCAGTTCATAGCGAGGAACATCGATGGTGGTAAGGGGAGGCGCCATCGCACTCGAACTCGCCAAATTGTCGTATCCCACAAAGCTGACATCTCCTGGAATATGCAATCCGGACTCCCGGACGGCACGATATGCCCCTTCGGCATGTGTATCGGCAAAGCAGACGCATGCAAATGGCTTGGGAGGGTTCGTTCCCAATAGTTTTTTCATGGCGGCATATCCGAGGCTTTCCCCAACCATATGCGCACTGTTGCCTCCCTCTAAAGGAACCGAGACAGGTTTATGCCCCTTGAATAAACCAGATTCCTTCAATGCCTGGGCAACGCCTTCAAAACGTTCCAAGGAATGCATGAGTTCCTTTCCCGCCGAATTGCTATAGCCTAGGTAGTGAATATTTCTGTGTCCGCATTCGATTAGATATCGGGTCGAATTATAGGCTCCTTGAAAGGAATCGGTGCGTATGGAATAGAGCAGGGAACTTGATAAGTGATGAGGTGCCTCTATGCCGACCAGCGGCAACTTCGCCACCTCGAACTGGGTCAGTATGCCTGCATCCGGGTTAATGGCTATCACCCCCAGAAAATGTTCTTGCTGGTAAAGATCCCGGAAAGACAAGCGTTTGGCACTATTGATAACATAGATGTTAAGACCCCGTTTTTCTGCTTCTTCCGCAATGCCGTCGAACACATCGGAAAAAAACGGATTCTCTTTCCGGGAATATCCAAAACCACTCAACAGGCCGAATGAAACAGTTTCATCGGGAAGTGAGAATTTTTTCTCCGACTCAAAATTAAGGCGCTTTGCCACCCTTAAAACCCGTTTGCGCGTCACTTCACTAATTCGGGAGTTTTTTGAATTATTAAGAATTTTTGAGGCGACGGTTCGATGAACGCCCGCCATCTCTGCCACCTCTTTGATCGTTACCGCAGGACTGCTTTTCGCTTCGCTCATTTTCTTTATTCCACCCATTGCAATTAGCTTTTTTTGCGCACGCGTTCTCTATTGGGAACATGTATACGCTAACGCTAGAGACACGGTCAATAAATATTTTAACAAAACGGAGGGAGAGAACCGCAGGTTCGCAGGAGCCTGCGGTCGGCGGCCATGGATCAGTTTGGAATATTTGGGCTACTTGAGGTGGCGGTCGAAAAATGCGGCGACTTTACCTATCGTTTCCGGCGATGAAAATGCCGGTCCGCCGTGTCCTGATCCCGGAAGAATAACCAGCTCCGATTCGACTCCCGCTGCGCGCAATGCCGCGTCCAACCGGCGGCTCTGATCGGGCGGTACGGTACGGTCGTTATCGCCATGGACAATCAGAAACGGCGGATCGTCCGCTGTGACATAGGTGACGGGGCTGGCCGCGGCGGCGGCTTCAGGTTTTTCACGGGCTGTCCCTCCCAGTAGTGCGGATTCCGGCGAGTCGGCGCGGGCGTGCCCTTCAAATCCTGGGACAGTGCCCATCGTTTTGAAGTCGGATGGGCCGTAGTAATCGCAGACCGCCTGCACGCGGCTGGAGACTTTCATGTTTTCGCCCGTATCGAATGCGGAGACCTCGCCGCTGGTTCCGAGCAGTGCGACCAGATGGCCGCCGGCCGACGATCCCCAGACTCCGAAATGATCGGGATCGAGGCCGTATTCCTTGGCGTGGGCGCGCAACCAGCGAATGGCCGCCTTGCAGTCTTCGATCTGGGCGGGAAAGGAAGCGGCATCCGTCAGGCGGTAGTTGATGCTGGCGATGGCATAGCCGCGTTCGGTGAAGCCCAGCCGGACCGGCAGGCAGTTTTCCTTTGAACCGTTTTTCCATCCACCGCCATGAATCCATATGATGAGCGGAACGGAACCCTTGGCATTTACCGGTCGATAGAGGTCGAGCAGAAGAGGACCGCTCTCAAGGTTGGCGTAGGGAATGTTTTTCTGCGCCCGAGCGGTTATAACGGAGAGAAACAGGGCGCAGAGAAAGAAACGACTTATTTTCATGGCATCTCCTTGGTGGGTTGGAAGGAGAACGGTTGCCACTCTCATTTATTGCAAGAAGAAGGGTTCGCTACGCCCTTTTTCCGACGCTTCCGCTACACCGCTGAATAGATCAGTGGATTTTGTGACTCGTCGTTCATCAGGTCGCCAATCTTCAGGCGGGAGAACTGCTCATCGGTAAGGATGTTCTGCTTCCCGTTGAAGGTGGAGCCGTCGGGCATGAAGGCGCACGTCATGGCGCGGCGCAGTCCGGGGGTCATGTTGGCGTGGGCACCGTGGATGCAAAGACCGTTGTGGAACGAACAGCTTCCCGCCTTCATGGGTGCGGCCACCGCGCGCGCTGTCCTGAATGCCGGATAGACATCGAAGATGGCATCCATGTTCTTGGTGATGGGGGTGACCTCGAAGGTGGTTTTCTTGTGGGAACCGGGGATGAAAAACAAACATCCGTTTTCGAGCGTGGCATCGTCGAGCGCGATCCAGATCGACAGCGCCGCGCGGTGGCTGAACGGCCAGAACGGCGTATCAATATGCAATCCCGTCGGATTTCCCCACGGTTGCTTGATCAAGGCCTGGTCGTGCCAAGGGCGGATGCCGGATTCACCGGAAAGCTCCGCCGCCATTTTCCCAATCCTTGGATCGAGAATAAGCTCCTTCATGTGGGCGTTGGTCTGCCATAGGTTGATGAGCTGTGCGAATACCTTGCCATAGTAGTCGGTATCGGGGTTGAGTCCGTCGTCCTCCCCCGTCAGACCCATGCGACCCGGCAGTTTATGGCCGGCCCGTTCGGCCACGGCTTGATCGACGGTCGTGCGCCAGTCGGCGAGTTCGCCCGGGTTGAGGAAATCTTCGATAACGATGAATCCATCGTTCCGGTACTGTTCAATCTGCGATGGTGCCAGTTCTGTTTTCATATCTACCTACCTTTCTATGTACGGTACTGCTGCACGGTTTCGATGAGTGCCATGATGTTTTCGAGCGGGGTATCGGCCTGGGCAAAATGGCAGGAGCAGGGGAGGTAGCCGTCCGGGCCGAGTTCGTCCAGACACGCCTTTGTTTCGGCGGCTACGTCTTCGGGCGTGCCGAACGGCAGGGTTTTCTGGTTTTCCACGCCGCCGTGGAAGATGAGCTGGTCGCCGTATTTGGCTTTGAGCTCCTTGCAGTCCATGCCCGGGCAGACGTGCTGGATTGGGTTGAGCACATCCACGCCCGCTTCGATCAGGCGGGGGATCAGCGGCCCGGCCGCGCCATCCGTATGGAAGAAAACCTTCGCGCCGTAGGAGTGGACCATTTCGCACCATTGCTTCAGGCGGGGGAAGATGAATTCATCGAAGGCCGCTGGCGACATCAGCAGGCTTTGCTGCGTGCCGACATCGTCGCTCATGAAAACCATGTCGACCGCACCGTCGGCGGCCTCTAGGAACCGTCGAACCATTTCACCCTGCGACCACGCGATCTTGTCGAGCGCGGCGTGCAGAAATTCCGGTTCGGCGACGGTGTCCATCAATGCTTCTTCCAGCGAGCGCATGCTGCAGTAGACTTCGAACAGGGAGATCCAAGGGCCGAGGGTGACAAATTCCTTCGACAGCTTTTTCGCTTCCGCCGCAGCGGTTTCATAATCGAAGTCGTCCGGGTGCGGCCAGGGATAGCTCTCCAATTGCGAGACGTCGTCGAGTTCCAGCAACGGGTGGAATGAAACTTCGCCATATTCGGCATTTGCATTGGCTTCGACCTTTTGAAACTTCACGCCCCAATGGTTTACCGCCGCATGCTCGTTTGGATCCTTGAGCACAACCCCCTTGTAGGGAATGCCGAGCCAGACGATCTTATCGACATCAAGCTTGCGGTAGATATCAAGTTCGTCGGCCACACCCAGCTTGGTTTTAAACTTTTCAACCAGCTCCGACACCAACCAGATATCGACCGGAATCCGGTCGGGCGTTTCACGGTTCAGTACAGCCAAAACACGTTCCCTTGCGTTCATGTCGTTCCTTTATTTTTGATTTTCAGTTGCGAGATTTTGAATCACCACCGGACCAAGCAGGCCGGATTCGCGCAGATCGCCATAGTTGTTGTTGACCAGGTTTGCCACGCGGATGCGCAGCTCGTTTTGGCCGGGTTGCAGGGCTTCCGTGATATCGAAGGTGTGCGGAGCCCAAAGCCTGGCACCAACCGAGCGGCCATTCAGCCATACTTCGGCGGTGTATAGGACTTTCCCGAGGTCCAGTTGCACGGCTCCGTCGACCGGTTGGGCGAGGTTGAAACGGGTGGTATATTCCACCACGCCGCTGAACCGCTCCATGCCCCATGCAATCCAAGGTTGCAACGGACGTTCAACG
>JAIPJC010000113.1 GCA_021734345.1 Kiritimatiellales bacterium
ATTTGCTCCGATTGCGTATTGCGTATTGCGTATTGCGTATTGCGTATTGCGTATTGCGTATTGCGTATTGCGTATTGCGTATTGCGTATTGCGTATTGCGTATTGCGTATTGCGTATTGCGTATTGCGTATTGCGTATTGCGTATGAATTTTTGTCGCGCGGCCAAAACCGGGTCAAGCAATACGTAGTACGCAATACGCAAAAAATCCCATTAAAACAGGCGCGCAGTTTAGGCTTCCGGCGGCGCAAATAACAAACTATCTTTCGGCCGTTGAATCCTGGAGAGCCTTTATGCACATAGCCATCGATATTCTGGCCGCGATTGTACTGCTGTTTTTCTTCCTGTCGGGTTGGACCAAGGGCTTCCTGCTATCGCTGCTTGGCGTGGCGCGCGTGGTTCTCTCCTACACCGTCGCCTATTTTTCGGGGCGCTACCTCGGCTACTGGCTGGGCGAGGCCATCCATCGCCCCCGGCTGGTCACCATTCCGGTGTGCGCCTTCATGGCCTTCGTGCTCGTCGGGTTCGGTTTCCACATCATCATGGTCGAAATCCGGGCACACCGCAAAGGAAAGGAACACGTGCCGCACTCCTTCTTCAGCGCCCTCGGCGGGGGCGGCATCAACCTGGTTGCCGGCACGTTTTCGCTGGTACTGCTCTTCTGGCTGGCCGACCTGTTCCTGGCGGGAGCTGCCGGCTCATCGATTCCCGGCGCAAACAAGTCCTACTTTGCCCGCTTTGCGCGCCGCGCGGTCTACGAAACCGCCTACTGCCTCATCCCGAAAAAGGACAATGAACAGCAGATCGCCGCCATGGCGGGCATGATCAGCCAACCGGCCAACGGTATCCATCGCCTGGAAACCGTGATATCGGCCCCGGCGGTGCAGCAGATGATCTCCGACAAGCAACTGGCCGCGGACCTGTTCAGCGGCGAGGCCGCGAGGATCGAGCAGAACCCCTCTATCCAGCAGCTGTTCAACGACCGCGCCACCCTCGACGAACTGCGCGAGCTCGGCGTGCTCTCCGGCTACGAAACCAAATCCGGCATCTGCGAAAAGCTTGCCCGCGTCGGCGACAACAAAAAGATCCAGGCCAGCGTTGCGAACCTCAAGGAAAAGCAGCTGCTGAGCACCGACAAGATTACCCAGCTGGTGCGCGATCCGGACTTCGACACGATTCTCGCCGAACTGGTGAAGTAGGATCTTTCGGGACATGGCAGGAGCCTCATCCTACGTTGCGGTTGACCTGCGGCCCCGCAACCCCTACTCTTTCGACGTGTTTTAAGCCAAACAACCAAGGAGATGCCATGAAGAAGAGCCAGTTGCTGATGTCCCTCGCCCTCGTTTCGATCGTTGCCCTCACCGGTTGCAAAACCAAAGTCAAACGCGTTGGCGTCGACGAAACCATCGACCTTTCCGGACGCTGGAACGATACCGACTCCCAGCTCGTCTCCGCCGAAATGGTTTCCGATCTCGCCAGCCGGTCGTGGATCGAGGAATACACCGCCGCGCACGGCGGCCAGAAGCCGGTCGTCATTGTCGGCACCGTGCGCAACCTCAGCTCCGAGCACATCGAAACCGAAACCTTCACCAAGGATCTTGAACGCGAATTGATCAACAGCGGCCGCGTCAAGTTTGTCGCCAACCCAATCGAGCGCGGCGAACTGCGGCAGGAGCGCAAGGAACAGCAGACCTGGTCGCGCGAAGAGACCCAGAAGCGCCTCGCCGCCGAAACCGGGGCCGACTACATGCTCCAGGGCGGCATAAAGACCATCATCGACCAGGAAGGCAAGGAGTCCGTCAAGTTCTACCAGGTCGACCTTGAGCTCGTGCAGCTCGAATCCAACGAAAAGGCGTGGATCGGCAGCAAGAAGATCAAGAAATACGTCAAGAAGCGCAGCTTCTCGCTGTAATGCCCTTCGGAGTGCGGCACTTCGGTGCCGCCTTCCGTAAGTATCTAGCCATGCGCAACCCTTCCCTATCCCTGATCCTTGCAAGTGCATTGGCGCTGCTGGCGGGTTGCGCGAGCATGCGGACGGACAAGACGCACTATGCCGGGATCGATGCGCTGCTGGCGAAGGCCGACTATCCCGCCGCCATCGCAAAAATCGAAGCTGCCAAGGCAAAGGCCTATGGATTCAAGGACCGCGCCGTCTACTACCTCGACGCCGGTATGCTCCACCACTGGAACGGCGACTACGAAAAGAGCAACGAACTGCTCGAGCTGGCCGAGCGCGCCATCGAGGAAAACTTCACAAAGAGCATCACCCGCTCCGCGTCGTCGATGATCATGAACGACAACATCCTCGCCTATGCCGGCGAGGACTACGAGGACGTCTACCTCAACGCCTTCAAGGCGCTCAACTATCTCGCGCTGGGCCGCAACGACGACGCCTTCGTGGAGGTGCGGCGCCTCGACCTCAAGCTCGTCCAGCTCGAAAGCAAGTACTCGAAGATGGCGGACAAGCTGAGCCAGGCCGAGGAAGCCCACGAAACCTTCACTCCCGGCAAGAGCTACTTCCAGGAATCCGCCCTCGGCCGCTACCTCGGCATGCTGCTCTACCGCGCCGACTACAAATGGGACGACGTCCGCATCGACCGCGAAAAACTCGAACGCGGATGGCAGCTCCAGCCCGACATCTACACCTTCCCCCTGCCCGACCTCTCCCTCGCGACGCAACGCGTCGACCCGCCCATGGCGCGCCTCAACGTGATCGCCTTCAGCGGACTCGCCCCCGACAAAAAGGCCAACACGTTCTACATCCACACCGAGGAGAACATCATCGTGCTCGGCAGCACGGCGGAGGATTATCTCGGCAAGCAAAACCTCACCGGCCTCAACGTCATTCCGTGGCCCGGCGTCACCGAGGGCTACCACTTCAAAATCCAGCTGCCCTACATGCAAAAGCATCCCTCGCAGGTCGCCCGCATCGAGGTTGAAATCAAGGACATCGACGCGGAAAACCTCCAACCCCTGGAAAGCCTCGAAAACGCCGCCATCGAAACCTTCGGCATCCAGAAGCCGATCGTCTTTCTAAAAACCATCACCCGCGCCGTCGCCAAAGGCATCGCCGCCGAACAGGCCAAGCAAAAGATGACCCAAGACATGGAAGGCGGCATGGCCTTCTTCACCCGGCTGGCCTCCGACCTGCTCGTCGACACCACCGAAAACGCCGACCTGCGCGTTTCCCGTTTCTTCCCGGCCGAGGCCTCCATCCGCGAAATCCACCTCCCCGAAGGCACCTACGACATCCTCATCAAATACTACGACGCCAACGGAAGACTTCTCCGCACCGACGAAAGACCCGGAGTTAACGTTGATGTCAACCACCTCAACGTGCTTGAATCCTCGTACCTCAACTAAGGCATCCAGACATGACATCAAGATTGGGCAGAATAATTTTGTGGCAGAATAATCGCCGAAGCACGCCGCCAGTTCGGGAAAAATCATTCTGCCTCAAAATTATTCTGCCTCTATTCCTGTTGATCCTGTCCGGTTGCCAGACCTTCATCGGGAGAACGCCGGATTGGGTGGCGAACCCGAAAGCCGCCTATCCCGAAAACCAATACCTCGTCGCCGTCGGTGAAGGCGATACCCGCCGCGCCGCCGAGAACGCCGCCGATGCCAACCTCTCACGCATCTTCGAATCGAACATCGAATCCGACGAACGCATGGTCGACCAAACCCGCGAAAGCGGCAAAGCCTTCGAGCGCACCACCGACTTCACCGCCGACATCAACATCCTCTCCTCCCAGACGCTCTTCAACATCCAACATGCCGAAGCGTGGCAGGATCAAAAAGGCCGCGTCCACGCCATCGCCTATCTCGACCGCCGCGAAACCGCCGCCATCTACCGCGACAAGATCGACGGACTGACCGCACGCGTCCACTTCCTGCTCGCCCAGGCCGAGCAAGCCGCCGACCCGCTCAAGAAATATGCCGCGCTGCGCGCCGCCGCCCGCAGTGCCACCGAAAACGACCTGCTGCTCCGGCAGCTCAAGGTCATCCATCCCCCGTCCGTCGCCAGCGCCACCCCGGGCTATTCCGACAACACCATCCGCAAGGCGCTGGCCGACACCGCCCAGCAGATCCGCGTAAGGATCCAAGTGGACGGCGACGACGAACGGCGCATGGCCGCCGTGCTTGAAGAGCTGATCACCCGCTACGGCTTCGCCGTCGGCTCGCCCGCCGTGCTCGACATCAATGGCCGCATCGCCGTCAGCGACACCGGGCAGCGCACCTCCGGACTCGTCTTTATCCGCTACGAACTCGCCGTGCAAATCAAGGATGACGCCGGCACCGTACTCGCCGCTATCAACAACAAGGGACGCGAAGCCCATGTCTCGCTGGAAGAGGCGCGCGTCCGCTCCTTCCGAACCTTGGAAACCGCCATCAAAGCCACCGGTGCCCAGCGCCTCGACGCCTACTTCGACTCCCTCATCGACCAGACTCCGCAATAAATGAACCTTTTTCTCGCAACGCCGCGAGTTGTGATTCCGACATTGGCTTCATGGAACGCCGTATCCGCATTGGTCTGATCGCAAAGCTGTGGGGCAGACATTCCTGTCTGCCCTGCGCAGGCTGGAAAGCCTGCGCCACAGCAACCCACCACAGACACATTCTTTCTCGCACATTTTACTGTTCATGTATTCCTTGGCCACTCATTCTGTCCATCGAATCGAATAAGGGTGTTTGTAAAACGAAACAGGTCGACTCCGGCTCTGCCTAATAAATGTTTCGAGATGAAAAATTGATATGGATGATAAAAAAATCCAGGGGTCTAGTATTTTCTTGGGCAATGCCGCTCTGGCGATGTCGTGCATTCTACTCATTCTCACAAACTCCGATTCGTCGCTCGGGTTCCTTCGAGGTTTATCCCTCTTCCTACTCTCAATCGCGACTCCCATACTTGTTGGGCAATACTTCATGCAATTTGTGTTTTCCGGTTACACTGGGAATATACTCGTCAGTGTGGTCGCGGTGGCTATGTCAATCGCGAGCTATTGCGCATTGGTTTGGAGCATTCGATGGTGGGCCGGCCTACTGTTCACCCTCTCAGCGTGGTATTACTTCGTCTACATTGTGCGTCGCATGCATTCAGTGCTTTCAAGATACGCGCCGGGCAAATCCAATGAAAACAACCTCGAATCAGGAAGTTGAGACTATATGGAAACTGCTAGTGGATTCGCTATATTCAATATCGCCTTGAGCCACGGCCTCACTTCTATCGTTCAAAAATGAGTTATACATGAGACGCCGAATTATGCTGTTGAGAGTTTTTGCGGGTGTTGTTGTTCTGCTCCAGACCCATGCGCTGGGTTTCAACGTAATGCCCAGCCTTAACTGCTATACGAAGCAGGCCGCCGAAGACGCGGTTCCACGGGTCGCGGATCTCAAGTCCGACGGCGCATGGTTCATCACCCAGAACAGCAATTTCAACGATGCCGAGTGGCGGACGATTTTCGGGATGCTCGGTGGACGCCAGGTGTCGGAAGACAATCCCACCAGCAACAAGTCGTTCACCGACTACGCGCGAGTCGTGGGCAAACCGCCGGAAGACTCGATGTGCTACAACGAAACCGGCGGACTTCCCGGCGGCACCCTGCTCAGCGACGAACAGATCGACACCCAATTCCAGTCGCACGGGAACCGGCCGATCATTTGCCTGACACGCAGTTACGGAGGTGCCTGGCGGACGGAAACCGACCGCTGCCTCAAGAATCCAAAGGTCCGCGGGATATGTATGGAATATGTAAAGGAAGCCCTGCTGGAGGACATCAACGCGCCAGCCGAGTGTATCCGGGCGATCCTCAAGGAAAAGAAACGCTTGTACATCCTGCTTCACAGCGCCGGTGATGGCTGGAGCTTGGAGGAAAACAAGCAGATCATCGACAACCTGAACCGCTGGTGCCCGGAAGCGATGCAGAGTTCCGATGTATATCTGGTTTACCAGAACTACCAGATTTCATCCCAGGGCTGGTTCGATCCGGGCGGCGTCAAGGACGCGATAGCCCAGGCCTGCACCATGCCCAACTATACCGGCCAAAGGGTCGCCCGCGAATTGTAACCATTGCCCGTTTGTCGTTGTTGTACATGGTGTTCGCCACTCAGGAAGCATCATAGCTGTTGAACGAGACATAGCCATGGCCGACCGGGCAGGGAAACCGCCAGTCCGACGACATGACCATGCTCGCCTTCAAGATCAAGTAGCCGGCCCGTCCTGGTCACGGGGCGGCTATCTCGTTTTCAGCTAAAGTTGTAGCCGGGGTCGGCGACCCCGGAGGCGTTGGAAAAGGCTTATCCTGTACAGAACGGGGTCGGCGACCCCATCTACAAACATGCCATTTCTTTATCCGCTCTAACGAGCCAGTGTTGAACATTAAGACCTGACGTAACCCTAATTATTTCAGAGGTCAGTCATCCAGACCAAGTAGATCCCACCGTTCAAGGAACTCTTCAGCTTCATCATGAAATTGGCGCATGGGTGTGTCATTGTGTTTCTGCCCTTGGCGACCGGGAGTTGCCAACCACATTTTGTGATCCTTCCAGACAAAATCAGCAGCAAGCTTACTCGGAACAATGAAAAACTCTGCTCGCTCGTCGATCCCTCTTAGGTTCACGAAAACATAGAAGAGACTAGGTGAATGATAGTCCTCGGCCTTTTGATTAAGCACCCAGCTACGCCCCCTTCCCTGCCGCGTTTTTACCTGTATGCTAACTGTTTTTGTTGCATCTTCATTGGAGGCCAGAATGTCAATTCCTCTTGTATTCCGGAGTGTAATGGAAGCTATGTGTCCACGCTTGCTTAGTTCAGCAGCCACAAAATATTCCCCCGAAACCCCTGCATTGATTCCACTAATTTTATGCACCTTTGACTTCATCATATCCCTACCCTGAACGAGCCTGATTTGATCCCCAAAAATTAGATTGCGGGATCGTGATTGTAATTTTTATTACATGATTAACAAATCCCTCACACGTGACCATGCTTGCCTTCAAGATCAAGGCGGATCAGGCCAGCGGATACTTCACGCCAAGCAACTTCGCCACCGCCTGATTGAACGCTTTGCGTTCCTCGCGGACGGTTTCTTTTACCGCATCGGTGCGGGCTTTGAAGTAGTTCCAGTCGAGGCCGAGCGGCGCGCCGAGATGGGTCTTCAATTTTACCGCTTCGACCGGATCGATGTTGTCCAGTTCCTGGAGGTTTTCCTTCACGTAGTGGTAGGCGTCGCGGAAGGGCATGCCTTCGCCGACGAGTTCCAGCGCGCGGTCGGTGGCGAATACGCCGGGCGTGAAGCCGGCGATCAGCTTCTTCACGTTGACCTTGGTATCCTTCACCATCGGCGCAAGGATGCGCAGGCAGGCGCGCGTGGTGGCGATGCCTTCCATGAAGAGTTCCTTGGCTTCCTGAAGGTCGCGGTTGTAGCCGGTCGGCGATCCTTTCACCAGATCGTATACGCCCAGCTCGGCGGCCTTGACGCGCGTGGCTTTGGCGCGGACGAGCTCGCAGACGTCGGGGTTCTGCTTTTGCGGCATGATCGAACTGCCGGTGCAGAATTCGGCGGGCAGCTTGAAATAGTCGAACTCCGGCATCGTGAAGAGCATGAAATCCTGCGCCAAGCGAGAGAGCGTCAACATCACCTGACTCATGGCACTCAATACAATACTCTCCATCTTGCCGCGGCCGTTGTTGGCGTAGAGCACGTTGTGGGTCGGGCGGCTGAAGCCGAGCAGGTCGGACGTCAGCTGGCGATCGATCGGCAGCGGAACGCCATAGCTGGCGGCGGAGCCGGGCGGGCACTGGTCGTTCATTTCATAGGCGTTGACGAGCAGGACGCAGTCGTCGAGCAGGCTTTCGGCGTGGGCGGTGGCCCATAGACCGACGGTCGACGGCATGCCGGGCTGCATGTGCGTTCTTCCAACCATTGGAATCGCCTCGTGCTTTTTCCCGAAAGCGGTCAGCGCGACAACCAAGTTGGCCGCTTCTTCCAAGGTTTGGAGCAGCTGTTCCTTGGCGTAGAGGCGGAGGTCGACGGCCACCTGGTCGTTGCGGCTGCGGCAGGTGTGGATCTTTTTGCCGAGATCGCCAAGCTTCTTGGTGAGCGTGCGCTCGACGGCAAGGTGCACATCCTGGTCGGCCAGATTGATTTTGAACTTGTTCTGCCGCGCGAGGCCGATGATTTCAACGAGCCCCGCGATCACCTGCTTGCATTCGGCTTCGGTGATGAGCTGCGGCTTCATCCTGGAGAGCATGGTCACATGCGCGGCGGTGCCGATGCAGTCGACGGTGACGAGCGCCTGGTCGAGTTCGACGTCGCGCCCGGCGGTAAAGGCCAATACTTCGTTGTCAATGGTTCCAACCGTTGTTTTCTGCTTTGCCATAATTCTACCTCATGTAACTTGACCGTGAATAAACACGAATGGACGCAAAGGAAGAAGAAATATCCGTGTCAATCTGTGTGCGTCCGTGGCTCTAATTTGTCAGGCGGCCGGTGCTTTCGAGGATGAGGGTTACGGGGCCGTCGTTGAGGAGTTCGACCTGCATGTCGGCTCCGAATTGCCCGGTTCTTGGCGGAAAGCCAAGGGCTTCCAAGGCCCGGACATATTCGTTGAAAAGCGCTTCGCCCTGTTCGGGGCGGGCGGCGTCGATATAGCTGGGGCGGTTGCCCTTGGTGGAGTCGCCGTAGAGGGTGAACTGGCTGACGGCGAGGATCTCGCCGCCCACGTCCTCGACCGAACGGTTCATCTTGCCTTCGTCGTCCTGGAAGATGCGCAGCCGGGCGGTTTTTCCGGCCAGGTGGCGGGCATCAAAAAGGGTGTCGCTGTGCGACACCCCGGCCAAAACCAGCAGACCTTGGCCGATGGCGGAAATGCGTTTCCCATCCACCGCAACCGAGGCCTGCCTTACGCGCTGGATCACCAGCCGCATCCGTTTATTCCGTCACGTGTGAAACGCGGAAGGCCGGGAGGCGGTTGAGCGCGGCAGCCACTTCGTAGCGGCGCGGACGCGCCAAGTCGCCGCGCAGGTCGCGAACGAGGGTGTTGAGGCCTTCGTTGCTGAGGTCGCGGTCGACGAGGTCGAGGATTTCGCGCAGCGGATAGCCTTCGTCCATGTAGCGCAGCTTGGCGTAGTAGAGCACAAACCCAATGGCGCGCGCCTGGTCCGCATCGGCAATCTGGCGTACGGCGTTGAGGTCGACGATAGAGCGGCCGAACTGTAGGAAGTCGGCATCCTCGGCATAGACCACAAGGTCGTCGCGGCCGACGCTTGGATCGATGGAGCTAGGCATGACCCAGCGCGAACGGCTCAGCATGCCGCCGAGGTTGATGTTGTCGTCGAGCACCTGGGAAGGAACGATGTCGAGAGCCTTGGCTGCTTCGGTGATATCCGTGATGCGGAAGTTTTCAATCTTCAGGATCTTGTCGGCGATCGGAATGAATTCCGCCACCAGGCTGCTGCCGGCCACGATCATGGAGATACCCAGTTCATCGACCATTTGGCGGGCACGGGCGGCCAGCGTATTGCGCGAGGACTCGCCGAGCAGCGGGCTGACGCGGGTGTCGGACGAGAGGAAGGTCGAGGACGAGGAATGTTCGTCGTAGAGCAGTACGCGCGCACCGGCTTCGAGCGATTCCACGGTCGAGGCGGCCTGCGAAGTGAACGAGCCGGCGGCCTTGGTCGAATAGGATGCGGGGTTGCCGCCATCCACGAGCTCGCGGGCGAAGGCGGAGATGTCCACCTGCTGGATCGAGCGGCCGACTTCGGAGCGGATGCTAACGGCATCAGACACCGTCACGACATGTTCGCGGCCATCGCCGGGAACGTGGTTGTAGATGCCTTGGGCAATCGCATCCATCAGGTCGACGCGGCCGCTGTCGGATTCGCCAAGAATCAGTGTCAACCCTTGCGGGATGCCTAGTCCGCGAACGGCTCCGGCATGGGGCACGTCGACTTCTTCAACCAGGGATTCGTCGATCTCGACCGGGGTGAGGCGCTGGTAGTCGGGCGTGTCGTCGCCGGCAATGCGGGTAATGAGCCCGCCTTCGGCCACGAAGCTGACCTGGCCACTGGCCGTGAGGTACTGGCGCAAACGGTCGGAGTCTTCCATGTTGTTTACAAAGGTGTCGGCATAGTCGGTGTCGATGTTGCAGTAGAGCAAGCTGTTGCTGACGGCTTCCGGCAGGTCGTCGAAGAAAATGCGTTGCATCATTTCGCCATCGATGGATACCAAAGGTTCGCCATCAACGATGATGTGCTGGACCGGCAGGGTGACTTCGACCCGGACTTCGATATATTCCTTGGTCAATTGCAGCGCGTTGCGCGGCAGAATCTTCTGGTTCGGCGACGAACAGTGGATATGGCGGCGGGCGATGCCGTTGTGGTCGTAGTTGGCGACGCGATCGATGTTGGTGGCCAGGCGGCGCAGCAGCAGGTCTTCCATGGCGGTACGGCGAACGGGGGTGTCGAAGAGGTATTCGGGAATCTCGGCGATCGTCTGCGGCACGCGGATGCTGAACACGGGGTTCTCGGCATCTTCGGAGGTTAGATCGATCTTGGCGCACTTGATGACGTAGCGGCTGAAGTCGAAGTCGCCGACGAGCTGCTGGTATTCGGAAACCGGCTGCCCATCAAGTTCAGCCAACAGGTTATAAAATTCCTTCTTATCCTTCATAATCCACTATTCCTCGCTTTACGTTGTTAAAATCCACGCCAAATTTCGCAATTGGCCAGCTACTGTGCCTTTTTCGCATCCTTTTTGGAAGCGGACTTTTCATCCTTTTTAGCCGTTGTTTCCTTGGGCTTGTCGGCCGTGGCCGCCTTGGTGTAGTCGGTGCTGCGGTAGTCCGTTTGGTAGAACCCGGAGCCCTTGAACAAGATGCCTGCCCCGGTTCCAATCAGGCGCCGCACCTTGCCCCGGCATTCCGGACATTTCGCCACCGGCTCGGCGGCCATGCTGTGGAAGGCCTCGAAGCTGTGCCCGCACTTGGTGCATTCATAATCGTAGGTCGGCATGCAAACTCCCGTCGTCATGTAAAAAGAGGTCGGAATGTAGCGTATCCACCCTTATTGTCAAAATCATTCTGGACATGCCCC
>JAIPJC010000114.1 GCA_021734345.1 Kiritimatiellales bacterium
GGAAAAGGATCAGCAAATCCTCGACCGCCTCGAAGAACTCACCGGGGCGGCCACGCGCCTCTCTGGAATAGATCTTGTCATCTGGCCGGAAACCGCGTTGCCCGATTTTGTACGTGCCAGCCGGTCGAGCTACATGCTGGTCCAGCGCATGGCGGGGCAGGGGATCCCGTTGCTCGTCGGTTCGATGGATGTCACGTTTTCCGATAGCGGCCGCACCTACTACAACAGCTCGATCCTCTTCGACACCAACGGCGTCGAGATCGCCAAATACGACAAGCAGCATCTCGTGCCCTTCGGTGAATATGTACCGTTCCCCAAGTTGATGCGCACCTTCACCCCGCTCGACATCGACTTTGGCGCCGGCAAGGAAAGCACGATTTTTTCAGTCCAAGGCATGGCATCATTCTCCACGCTCATCTGCTTCGAAGACAGCGTTGCTCCGCTGGCCGTCAAGGCCGTGCGCAACGGCGCGCTCTGGCTCGTCAACCAAAGCAACGATGCATGGTTCGATCCCTCCGCGCAAACGGAACAGCATCTGGCGCACGCCGTGTTCCGCTGCGTTGAAAACCGCATCCCCATGGTGCGCTGCTGCAACACCGGCACCACCTGCGCCATCGACGCCTACGGCACCGTCCAGCGCAACCTCGAACCCCGCACTTCAGGCTTCACCGTCGGAGAAATCTATCCGCGCCCCATCGGCCTCAAGAAAACCTTCTACACCCGCAACGGCGACGCCTTTGCCAAGTTCTGCCTACTGGCCGGCGCGACCGTCGTCTTTGTCCTGCGTTCCAGCGGCTGGAAGAAAAAAAAGCCCGTGGCGGAATAACCGGTTCCCACGCCAAACCGTAGGATGCAGCTCCAGCTGCGGCCCTGCGCACGGAGGGACGGGGCTGGAGCCTCCATCCCACGCCGCAAAAACAATATCGCCGCGCTTCCAGTGGTTGGAACTTTCCGGTAAAAATCCCGACACCTGCTTGGCTTGTGCAAAAGAGCTGGATCGGCAAGGGGATAACATATGATTGAAGCAATCAGGAAATACCTTTCGGAAGTGGAGGCGGAATACAGGCGAGGAAACGCCACCGAGCATTCCTACCGCCCGGCACTCAAGACGCTATATTCACCCGTCCAAACCTTGGAAAAACTATGTACGACGAATTGAAAATCAAGACGGAGGCCTTCCGCGGGCAACTGGAGGAGATGAAGGGCTATCTGGAGATCGATGCCAAGCGCGCGGAGCTTGAAAAGCTGGAGACGGTGGCGGTAGATCCGGATTTCTGGAACGACCAGAACAAGGCGAAGGCGAATATTTCCGCCACGAAATCGCTCAAGCTGGTGCTGGATCCGTACGAGGAAATTGCTGCGGCGCTGGACGATGCCTCGGTGATGATGGAACTGGCTGAAGCGGGTGAGGACGAAGCCCTGAAGGAAGCCGAGGCCGCGCTGGCGAAAGTTGAAAGCGGCTTCAAGTCCTTGGAAATGCAGTCGCTGCTGGGCGGCGAGTTCGACGGCAACGGCGCTTATCTCACGTTGCATGCAGGCGCGGGCGGTACGGAAAGCTGCGACTGGGCGGACATGCTCTACCGCATGTTCAACCGCTACGCCGAGCGCAAGGGTTTCGGTGTCCAGATTCTCGACTATCTGGCGGGCGAGGAAGCGGGCGTCAAGAGCGTGACGATGCTAGTCACCGGGCCGTATGCCTACGGCCTGCTGAAATCCGAGCGCGGGGTGCATCGCCTCGTACGCATCAGCCCGTTCGATTCGCAGTCGCGGCGGCATACCTCTTTCGTCGCGGCGGACGTTACGCCGGAGATCGACGACGATATAGAAATCGACATTGTCGAATCCGATCTGCGGATCGATACCTACCGCGCGCAGGGAGCGGGCGGCCAGCACGTCAACACGACCGATTCGGCGGTCCGCATTGTCCACTTGCCGACCGGCACGGTGGTGCAGTGCCAAGCCGAGCGCTCGCAGCACAAGAACCGCGCGGCGGCGTTGAAGATGTTGAAGGCGCGGCTCTATGAACACGAGCAGGACAAGAAGCGTCAGGCCGTCGACCAATTATATGGCGACAAGGGCGAAATTGCCTGGGGCCACCAGATCCGCTCCTACGTCATGCAGCCCTACACCATGGTGAAGGACCATCGCACCGACGAACAGGTCGGCAACGTCCTGGGTGTGCTCGACGGAAAGCTTGATCCCTTTATCGAAGCCTATTTGAAGAAGGTACGGTAGTGAACATCCTCGAACAAATCATAGCCGACAAACGCATCGAGATTGCGGAGCGGAAACAGCTCGAGTCCTTGGCCGCGTTGCAGGCGCGGTTTTCATCCACCGGAAGCCGTCCGGATTTCGTCGCGGCATTGCGCGCGGTTCCGATGGGCTTGATTGCCGAGGTGAAGCGGCGCTCGCCGTCGGCCGGAATGATTCGCGACCCGTTCGATCCGGCCGCGATTGCAAAGGACTACGAGGCGAACGGTGCGCAGGCTATTTCGTGCCTGATGGACGGCAAGTATTTCGGCGGCGGGGCGGAGGATTTTTCAAAGGTACGGAACGCGGTTGGGCTGCCCATGCTCTATAAGGAGTTTGTGGTGGATCCGTGGCAGGTTGCCCACGCGAAGGTGATGGGCGCATCGGCGGTGCTGCTGATTGTCGGCGCGCTGACGGATGCGGAGCTGGCATCGCTCATCCACGATATCCAAGCGGCGAGACTCCAGCCGTTGGTGGAAGTGCACGACCGCGACGAGATGCTGCGGGCCATCGATGCGGGCGCGGACTGCATCGGGATCAACAACCGCAACCTGAAAACTTTCGCGACAAAGCTTGAGACGACATATGAGTTGAAGGAAATGGCTCCGTCGAATTGCACACTGGTGAGCGAGAGCGGCATCAAGACGCCTGCGGATGTGGCACAGCTCAGAGCCGCCGGTGTACATGCGGTTCTGGTGGGCGAAAGCCTGTTGCGTGAACCTTCGCCGGGTGCGGCGGCGGCATATTTGATGAGCCTGATTTAACTTCTTTTGTCTTTCTATTCTGCCTTGAGTCTTGCGAGACTACGGAACTGGACGGGCTATTAAGGGATACCATCGATGAGGGCAGGCAAGTTCATAGCATTGGATATCGGCGTGGACGGCATCAAGCTGGCCGAATTCAAGCGGCATGCCTCAGGGCAGCTTGAATTGCTGGACGTCGGCATGGCCCTGTTCGCAAACGATCCGCCATCGGGAATGACGCAGGAGGCCGTGGTGGCCACCACGCTCAAGCGCCTACTGGACGAGCGGAAACTTTCCGTCCGCGCGGCGGCGGTTGCCCTTGACGGCCACTTTGTTTTTTCCCGCCTGGTCAAACTACCGCCGGTCAGTCCCGAAAAGCTGGCCCAGACCATCCGCCACGAGGCGGTGCAAAATATTCCTTTCCCGCTCGATGAAGTCGTGTGGGATTCCCATCTGGTGGCGGCCGATGCACCCGAACCCGAAGTGCTGCTGGTGGCGGCCAAGACCGATCTTGTTGCTGGAATGGTGCATGCGGTTTCGGCGGCCGGACTGTCTCCGGAATTCATCGATGCGGGACCGGCGGCGATGGGCAATGCCGTGCGGTATTGTTGCCCTGACCTGTCCGGCCCGGTGCTGGTTGTCGATATGCGGGCGCAATCGTCCGGTCTGGTATTTATCGATGGTCCACGGACTTTTTTCCGCACTCTTCCTGTCGCGTGCAACATGATGGAACGTTTGGTCCAGGAAATCAGCCGTTCGATCACCTTCTATCGCAATCAACAGGACGGCCGAGTGCCGGAACTGCTTTTACTGGCCGGGGAATTGGCCGGGCTCGACGAACCCGAACGGCATCTGTCCGAACGGCTGAAGCTGCCGGTTCGGATATTCGATCCTCTCCAGCACATCAAGGTGGCGGAAACGCTGGATGTGGCCGAGCCGCATCGCTTCGGTGTATTGGTTGGGCTGGCGGTGCGCCGGGCCGCGTTGTCCGCGATGGCGATCAATCTTGTTCCGCGCGCGCTTGAGCGGGAACGGCTTTTCCGCCGCCGCCAGCCGGTGATGGTGGCTTGCGCCGCCTTGGCGGCATTGATTGCCGGCATCTGGGCGGCGGGCCTGCTGCATCTATCGGGATTGGTGGCGCAAGAATCCGCCGCGGTCGGGGCGCGTATCGCCGCGCTCGAACAGGTGGAAAACCAATTGATTCCGATCGAACGCAAGATCGCCGGGTTGGGGGCGCGGGCCGCGGTCTACCACGGACTTGTCCGGCAGCGAACCCAGTGGCTGGTATCGCTTGCAGAACTGCGCGCCCGGTTGCCGGAAGGCATGTTCCTGTCGGAGCTTGCGCCGCTCCGGGAGGATGGGGCGCTGGTGGGTATGCGGATTACCGTAATCAGCTATCTCGACAAGGAGCCCGCGGGCGAGGATGCCGTAATCCTGCTGCGCGACCGGCTGCGCGCCAGCGAACGGTTCAGCGAAAAGACCAGCGTTTTCAAGCGGCCTACGAAACTCTTGTTTGCGCGGTGGTTCATTCTCGATGTCTATCTTGAGGAGCCCGGAGCATGATGAACGTCCGCAACAACCGGGTGCTGTTCATAGGAGGCGGAATCTGCGCGGTTCTGTTGCTCGTTTCCGTCGTGTTCCTTGTTAGAGGTTATACCGGTTTTCAAAAACAGAGTCGGATATTGGATCGGCAATATCGTCGCCTCCACGAGCTAAACACGCGGCAACCTTTTCCGTCTGAGGCGAACGTGAACCAGATGGAGGAAAATCTTGAACGGCTGGAATACCGGATCGGCGAACTGGCCGCCCAGCTTATGCGCGATCCTTTCCCGCCGGACGCGGTTGATGCCGCCGGTTTTTCGGCCAGGGCGCAGGAGGTGATCGAGCGGATCGGGAAACAAGCCGTCCAGTTTGGCGTCGGTTTGCCGGTTAGTCTAGAGGCTGGCTTTGGTCGCTATGCAAGCGGTGGCGCCGTTCCGGAGCAACGCCATGTATCGCGCTTGTCGCTGCAACTCTATTCGGTTGAAAAGGTCGCGGATGTGCTGGTTCGCAGCGGGGTGCATTCCATCGAAGCGCTTACGCGCGATAATTTCGAAACGGAGGTCGATGCGGACGAGCCTTCCGACAACCGTCGCCGCCGGGCGTTCCATGCCGAGCCAGAGTCCGCCCCGTCGGCCCGTGCGTGCGCGGAGGCTTCCGCCGTGCAACCCGACGGTCTTTATTGTGTCGAGCGGATCGGTGCCGTCTTTACCGCACGGGAAGACGATGTGTGGCGGGTGCTCGACCAGCTGGCTGCTGCGCCGCACTTCATGGTGGTGGCGGAGTTTGCCCACACGACGCAGTCAGACATTCTTGCCTACAATCCCGACAAGGTGAAACTCGGACAGGTGGGGGATGACGCAACACTCAAGTTCCTTTCGGATGGAATTCTTTCCGGTAAAACGGCCCTGTCGCGACCGGAGCGGATTATTGCAGGCAACGAGATGATCCGTGTTTCGATTGCGGTGGATGTCTACAACTTCGAGCCCGAAGGGAAACGGGAGTCCGCCCAATGAAGAGTTTTGTAAAAATTCCATTTGGACGCGATGGACTTGTTCTGGTGGTTCTGCTGTTGGCTTTGGGGATTTCGGTGTTGCTGTTGGCGCGCAGTAGTTCCGCAAGGCGCGCGGTGTATTCATCATGTCCGTGGGCGGATGCCGGTGTGGCGCAAAAGACTGCGGCAATGGATTTTCAGGAACTGGAAGCGGATCGCGTTGCCTTGGCGGAGCCGGGGCATGCGGGCGATGGAGGGACGGGGCTTTTTGCAAGCGAACTGCGCGTGGTGGCGATTGGCAGTGCCTATCCGATTCCCTATGACGCGGTGGTTTGCCCATTCTCGGGCACGCCGCAACCGGCCATGAACCAGCTCGACCGCGACGGCGATGGCATGACGGATGATTGGGAGATCAAATACGGGCTCGACAAGTATGCCTTTACCGATGCCTCGACAGATCTGGATGGGGACGGATTTTCCAATCTTGAGGAGTTCCTTTCCGCTACGGATCCAACTTCGCCGGATTCCCATCCGGCGAATGCAACGAAATTGCGCTTTGTAGGCATGAAAGAAGTGCCGTTTCCGCTGGTCTTTCAGGGGGTCAGCGAGTTGCCGGATGGCCGAATGGTCTTCCAGATCAATACTGCGGCCGATGGAAAAACGTATTTTTTGGATGCGGGCGATAAGGTCGATGATATTGCGATTGAACGCTTTATTCCACGGGAGGACACGGAGCCGGATCGTTTGGTCGTGATGAAAAACGGCCTCGAAATTGTCCTGCCGCGGGGAGTAACCGTGCCGGATCCAGAAAGTCAGGCAGAGTTGATTAATATACTTGATCGGAGTTCCGAAATGGTTACTATGGGCGCGTTATTATCAGTACGTAATGACGAATACACGGTGGTTGGCGTGTGTGCCGATAAGGTGATGGTTCGCAGTCATAAAACCGGGGAAGTGGTTGAAATTGTTGGATTTGCCGACGGAGAGCGGGCTAAGGTCTTCGACGGATTTAAGGAATAGGGTGATTAGTTATCCGTAAATGCTGGCCGTGGACCCTGGTGAACGCATGGCAAATGCAGTGTTTAATTATTAGAAGTACGAGGGGAAGGAAAATGATAAAAACCTATATCTCAACGCTGTTGGTCGTGATCTTGGTTGGTGCGCATTGGGTTCAAGCCCAAGAAAGTTTGGATGATGTATTTGCACAACTTGATGCTGCAAGCGGTACTAGTAGCGATACTGTTGCAGCACAACCTGCCGCCGCCGCTCCTGCACCTGCGGTGACAGATGCCGCTCCTGCGACAGAGGCTCCTGCAGTGGCAGATGCTGCACCTGCGATGGCGGATACCGCTGTTGTCGCTCCTGCCGCGGTGGAAACATCGGGAGCCGCAGTGGTGGTTGCCGAAACGCCGATGGCTGCCGAAACAGATGAGCTAACCGCCCTGTTTAATAAAGGGGTTGGCTACTATCGCGAAGGCGACTACGACCATGCCAACGCGGTATTTGAAGCCATGCTGGCTATCGACCAGTATGATAGCCGCGCCATTGCCTATCAGAAACGTACGGCCCAACGCATCTCTGCAGTGGAGGTCAGAAAACAAGAAGCGAGCCGGGCCAGTGCCATCGCCCAAATCGATAGCGCATGGAATCCCGAGGCAAAATCCAATGTTGCCATCAACTCTGGCGATACCGAAAAGAAAGTGGATCCCGATACGCTGGCCAAGCAACAGATGGAAGCGCGTCTGAGAGGAATCATGATCCCGAGCCTCGACTTCCGCGATGCCAATATCAAGGACGTTGTACTCTTCCTGACGGAAACATGCCGCCGGTTGGATCCGCAAGGAAAAGGTGTAAACATCCTGCTTCTCGGCATGGATTCGGGTGATACCCCCGGCGCGGCAGGAAACAACATCACCATTTCCATTCGCGACATGAGTCTCTATGAATCGTTGCAATACATCGTCGAAATGGCCTCCTTGAAATTCGAGGTCAAGCCCGCCGTTGTAGCCATCTCGCCCGTCAACTATGTTGCCGAGGTTGACATGATCCTGAAATCCTACGACGTCATTCCCGAAGTGGGTGCCGATCTGGAATCTCTTTCCGGTGCGAAAACCGGAGGTGGAGCCGACGATCTGTTTGGCGACGCATCCGCAAAAAACGATGCAGGCACTGGCCCGGTGAATGTTGCGCAATTCTTCTCGATCGTGGAATTTCCGGAAGGATCCTCTGCAATCTACCAATCCCGTTTCCACAAGCTGTTTGTGAAGAACACGCCCAAGAACATCAAAATGGTTGAAGATATCCTGGCCGACCTCGAGGACGAAGCGATCAAGAAACGTTCGCAGCAAGTTGAGATCGAAGCCAAGTTTGTTGAATTCAACGAAGGTGCCCTTCAAGAACTCGGCTTCGACTGGACCGTGTATGGCCAGGGAAGCGTTGCTGGATTGTCAATGGATGGTACCCACACCCGGAGCGCTTCAGGGGTTGATGCCGCAAGTGTGACCACAACAGCCGATGGACGACAAATCTATACTGATCCGGTTACAGGGCAGGAAGTGATTCAAAACGGAGGACAAAGCGTCTTTGGTGATTCTCAGCGCAGTAATACCGGGGCATTCGAAAGCCTGACATCAGGTCTGCTTTCCCAGATGGGTGGAACTCCGGCAACCATGTTGTTCAGCAATGGCGATATCGATCTGCAGATTTCTGCCTTGGAACAGCAAGGAACGGCCGATGTGCTCTCCGCTCCGAAAGTTACCACCAAGAGCGGCAACGAGGCCGTCATCCGCGTAGTTGAAACCCATCGTTATCCTCAGGATTACGATGTGGAAACCGGACAGCGCACCGCGCCGGTTGTCAAACCGCAGGACTGGGAAGACTTCGACCTTGGTGTCGTGCTCAAGGTTACTCCGGTGGTGGATGCCGACAGCAATACCATCGACCTTGACCTCGCGCCGGAAATCAAGAAGTTCAAAGGATACGATACGTACGTTGTTGGGTATAATGCATACGAAACAGGACAGAACGTTGCCGAGATCAAAGGGAGCGGAGAGCCGCTACTTGCAAAAATGCCCTACTTCGAATTGCGTACTGTGCAGACCCAGGTCACCATTGCAGACGGACATACCGTCCTGATGGGTGGCTTGGTGGATGAACGCACAGAAACCTTCCGCGATCAGGTTCCGTTCCTGGGCGATATCCCGTACATCGGTCGTCTTTTCCGTACCGAAGGTTCGCGGACCTCGAAGAAAAACCTTGTGATCTACGTAAAAGCCACGCAGGTTGACGACCGGGGAATGACCCGTGCAGACCGTGAATTGGCTCGTCAAACCGTAGCCAAGTAGGTCTTGTCTCCTCTTGGTTCGAAGCCCGCCCGATGTGATCGGGCGGGTTTTTTTATTTCAGGTTTTTGGTCGCGCGAAACCATATCATCCGATATGGGTACTACATTATGAAATTTGTTGCATTTGATTTGGAAACGACCGGAATCAAGCCCCAGCAGGACATGATTGTTGAGATTGGAGCAGTGCTGTTCAATGGCAATGTTGCTGTTAAAACCTACGGCACGCTGATCGATCCTGGCATGCCGATTCCGGCCGATGCTTCGGCGGTAAACGGGATTTCAGACGAAATGGTGCGGGGAAAACCACGCATTGCGGATGTCCTTGGCGACTTCGCCGATTTTTGCGGTGATCTTCCGCTGGTCGCACATAACGCACCGTTCGACTTCAAGTTTTTGATGGAAGACGTCAAGCTACACCGTGCAATTGCGCCAAAAGGGGTGGTGCTCGACACTCTTCCGTTGGCACGCAAGGTGTTCCCCGGGCTGGCCAACTACAAGCTTTGGACGCTCGTCCGGCACTTTGATTTTCCTAGCGGCACTTTCCACCGGGCCGAGGAGGACAGTGCCTATTGCGGGTTGCTGTTCGATAGGATTGTCCAAACCTTGGAAATGCGCTGCGAACCTTGCGCCGAAGCCGATCTCGTCCGCCTAGCCGGCAAGGAGGAAATGCGGTTCCCGCAGTATGCCTTGCAGCCCAGCCAGCTCGACCTTTTTTAACGGCAACCCCGTCTTTCGAGGATTTGTATGAAAGTCGCTTTCTTCTCCACGAAGCCCTATGACCGTCGGTTTTTCGATTTGGCCAACCAACAGTTCGGCCATGAAATCACCTACTTCGAAACCCGGCTCACCCGCCAAACCGTTAAGCTGGCCGAAGGATTTGAATGCGCCTGCGCATTTGTGAACGACCAGCTGGATGCGTCGGTGCTGATCGCTTTGGGAGCCCAGAATACCCGGTTGATCGCCATGCGTTGTGCGGGATTCAACAATGTGGACATCCATAGCGCCAAGGAGCTTGGCATTTCGGTGGTCCGGGTTCCGGCGTATTCCCCGTATGCAGTGGCGGAGCATACGGTTGGACTGATGCTCGCATTGAACCGCAAGGTCTACTGGGCCCACTCGCGCGTACGGGAAGGGAACTTTTCCCTCGATGGTTTGCTGGGGTTCGATATGCGCGGGCGCACGGCGGGCATCATCGGAACGGGGAAAATCGGAGAGTGCGTTGTCCGCATTCTCAACGGCTTCGGATGCAAGATCATTGCCTACGACAAGTTCAAAAACCCGGCTTGCGTAGAGCTGGGGGTGGAATACGTCGGGATCAGCGAACTTTTTGCGCGCGCCGACATCGTATCCCTGCACTGCCCGCTGTTTACCGAAACCCACCACCTCATCAACAACGACGCGATTGCCCGGATGAAAAAGGGAGTCATGATCATCAACACCAGCCGTGGGGCGCTGATTGATTCGCGCGCGGCGATCGAAGGCTTGAAGTCGGAGAAAATCGGCTATCTCGGCATCGATGTCTACGAAGAGGAAGAGGATCTCTTTTTCGAGGATAAGACCTTCGAAATCCGGACGGACGATGTGTTTGCGCGCCTGACGACCTTTCCGAACGTGGTGATTACCGGCCATCAGGCCTACTTCACACAGGAGGCGGTGGCGGCGATCGCAGCAACCACGCTCGAAAACATCACAGCCTATGAAAACGGCGGTGAGCTGGTCAATGCCGTAAAGATCGACTAATCCTCTTTGGGCGGATGCTGTTCCCGTTCAAGTTCACGCAGGATGAGTTCGGCTGGTGTGAGGTATTTCTTCTCGCTGTTGCACGTCTTGCAACTTGGGACGCAGTTGCTTTTCACGCTCTTGCCGCCGCGCACCACCGGCAGGATATGGTCCATCGTTAATTCCGACGGGGAAAACTTTTTTTCGCAATAGTGGCACACGCCCTTGGCCAACTCCTGCTGCCACCACTGCGATGCGCGCAGTTCCTTGGCTTTGGCGCGTTCGCGCGCCACATGCTTCGGGTTCATTTTGATATCGATCCAATCGTCGGCCATGTTTCTCTCCACTTCCAATGGTTGGAAACTAAGCTCGCCGGGTGGCCGAATCAACCCAAAGGTTCTAAACATTGGAAAGAGCATTTGCTTCCACTTTGAACGTAATCTAAACTAGCCTTGTCTCCAACGACCTATGGAGGATCCCTTATATGAAAAGAATACTGAC
>JAIPJC010000115.1 GCA_021734345.1 Kiritimatiellales bacterium
CACAAAATCAACACGTCAACCGGCAAGGTCTTCACTACAGCCCGTTTTGAAACACGCACCCCTGCAAATAAAGGGCGAAATGAAGGTCAACCCCTAAAAAAAAGGCAATTTCTGGGTCGAATAGCGAAAGACGGGCTAACAGTTATATATACGGCTACCGCATTTTACCTGTATATACAGACGCCGCATATCCCATTATTCATAGCGTCTGCCTAATCCATGCGGGTCAGCCCGAGTTTGTGAACTTGTCCGCACTGTATAAAGGGATTGCGACAGTTGCAAAAACAAATTGTTCCGGGATAGGCGGACACGACTGGGCCGCATGGGCATATAATAGGTGGGTTCACACCCGTTCGCTTCGCTTTGCTCGGCGGTTTCGCGTGTCGGCATTTGTTGAGTTCATGCCCGAGTTCCGGGAAATCTGCTTCGTAGATAGCGCCGCCCTCGTCGCTTGTCTGCTGAATGGGTACTGTGCATCCGGAACGCGACGAGGGCGGCGCGTCTACAAAGCAATATTCACTGTGGCAATGCACTCTTTCGCGGCTAATCAGTGCGGAGATCAGGCAGCTCAAGATCCGGATGCCGGAGCAATAAACCACGCGTGATTGATAGGGAATTTCACTTGCACCTCCAATCCGCTTGAAGCATATTCCCCCGATCTTCAGGGCAGGGTGAAATTCCCGACCGGCGGTGACAGTCCGCGAGTTTTTCCAGAATCTGGAAAAGCATGATGCAGTGAAACTCTGCGACCGACAGTACAGTCTGGATGGAAGAAGATGCCTGGCCGCGCTTTGTGGTCGAAAAGCCCTGGAGACGTATGTTCTTCAGGGTTTTTTAGTTGGAAGGTGCAAGGTTATGGATAAAAACGTATTCGATCCGATCGAGGATGTGATCGAGGCATTCCGCAAGGGCGAAATCATCGTGATGACCGACGATGAGGACCGGGAAAACGAAGGCGACCTGGTCTGCGCCGCGGAAAAGGCCACCCCCGCGGTTATCAATTTCATGATCACGCATGCGCGTGGCCTCGTGTGCGTGCCGATGGCGGAAGAGTATCTTTCGCGCCTAGGGTTGTCGCACATGGTTCCGGCGCATTCGTCGGACAAGTACCACACGGCGTTCATGGATTCGGTTGATGTGCGCAAAGGTACGACCACCGGGATCAGCGCCGGCGACCGCGCCAAAACCGTATTGGCCCTGATCGACGAGAAAAGCCATGCGGCGGACTTCATCAAACCCGGCCACCTGTTTCCGCTCAAGGCGATGCCCGGTGGCGTGCTCGAACGCGCGGGCCATACCGAGGGGACGGTCGACCTCGCCCGCATCTGCGGCATGAAGCCCGCCAGCGTCATCTGCGAAGTCCTGCGCGACGACGGCGAAATGGCGCGCATGCCCGAGCTGCGCAAGTTTGCCACCCGGCATGGGCTCAAGATGACGGCCGTTTCGGAAATCATCAAATACCGCTACACCCACGAAAAGCTCGTACGCCGCGAACGCGAGATCAATATGCCGACCGATGCCGGCGCATTCCGAATGACGCTTTACAGCTCGACCGTCGACAACAAGGATCATCTTGCACTGGTTTGCGGCAGTCCCGATTCCGGGAAGACCCCGCTGGTCCGCGTGCATAGCGAATGCCTGACCGGCGACGTATTCCATTCGATGCGCTGCGATTGCGGCGCACAGCTGCATGCCGCCATGCACGCGGTGCAGGCCCATGGCTATGGCGCCATCGTCTACATGCGCCAGGAAGGCCGCGGCATCGGGCTGGCGAAAAAAATCCATGCCTACGAGCTGCAGGAAAAAGGCATGGATACGGTCGAGGCCAACGAGCACCTCGGATTCGATGCCGACTTGCGCGACTACGGCATCGGCGCGCAAATCCTGCGCGAACTCGGCATGGTGAAGATCGCGTTGCTGACCAATAATCCGGCCAAGATCGAAGGCTTGGATAAATACGGGATCGAAGTCGCGGAGCGCGTACCGCTCGTACTACCGACCACCGAGCACAATGACCGCTACATCGCCACCAAGCGCGAAAAGCTAGGGCATATTATTTAGGGAAATGTGACGAGTGAAACGTGAGGCGTGATGGTTTCTGATCACGACTCAATCGTCACTGGTCACGCAAGGAGCCAACGATGGGAAAAGGAATTTCAAACACGATTGATCAAATCGAAGGCATTGCCGCCCGGCAAGTGGTGGGGGCGCTCGATGCCTCCGGCATGCGGTTCGGGATTGTGGTGAGCCGCTTCAACGACGAGCTGACCAGCGCGTTGTGCCGGAGCGCCGTCCAATGCCTGGAAAAGTATGGAGCAAAGACCGCGGCCATCCAGGTGGTGCGCGTACCCGGCGCCTACGAGATACCGGTGGTGGCTGAAAAAATGGCTGCAACCGGAAACTACGACGCGCTGATCGTGCTCGGCGTGGTCGTCGAGGGCGAAACGCAGCACGCGCAGATGATCATAGACACGACCGGCCAGAGCATCCTCGACATCGCCTGCCGGCACCATGTTCCGGTCATCAACGAAATCGTCGGAGTCCGCACCTGGGCGCAGGCCGAAGCGCGCTGCCTCGGCGGCGAAAACACGCGCGGGTGGTATGCGGCCGAAGCCGCCATCGAAACCGCCCGCGTCTACAAGCAGCTTGGATAATTTATGGAAAAGAAAAAACCAAACAGTCGCCGCGAGACGCGCGAATGGGTCATGCAGTTTCTGTTTCAGCTCGACTTCAATCCCGAGCCGATCGATATCGCCTTGAAGGATTTCTGGGAGGAAAAAGAGCCCAGCGAGCGCGAAAAGGCCTACGCCGAGGAAATCATCAAGGGCGTGGTGCAGCGCAAGGACGAGCTCGACGACCGCCTGTCGCAATATGCCAAACGCTGGGACTCCGACCGCATGGGCGCGGTCGACCGCACCGTGATGCGCGTCGCCCTGTTCGAAATGCTCTACCGCGAGGATGTGCCCCCGGTGGTTTCGATCAACGAAGCCGTCCATTTCGCCAAGGACTTCAGCAGCTTCCAGTCCGGCCGCTTCGTCAACGGCGTGCTCGATCGCATCCGCAAGGAGATCGACCGTCCGGCGCGGACCACCTACAAGCCGCCAACGGAGAGCAAATAATGGTCGCTTGGGCAACGGCGCTTTCCAAGACCCGGAACCTTATCAAGCAGGTCTTTTCGCCTTCGGCAGGCGATGTCGACGAGCTCAACGTCGAAGACCTCGAAGAAATCCTTTTACGCTCCGATGTACCCGCGCGGCTGGTGATGGAGATCGTCGAGCAGCTCGAATCCGCCCCGCGCAAGCTTTCCCGCAAAAATCTACTGCGCGATCTGCTCCTGAAGGAGCTGGGCGAACCAGCGTCCTTCACATGGACGTCGGCCCACAAACCATTTGTCATCCTGCTGCTCGGCGTCAACGGTTCCGGCAAGACCACCACGGCGGCCAAGCTTGCCCGGCTGGCAAAAGGGCAGGGGCGCAAGCCGATGCTGTGCGGTTCCGATACCTTCCGCGCCGCCGGATCCTCCCAGCTCAAACTCTGGAGTGAAAAGGTGGGGTGCGATTTTACCGGTGGCGAAATGGGTGCCGATGCGGCGGGCGTGGCCTACAACGCCATCGATGCCGCCATCGCCAAGGGGTGCGACCCGGTCATCGTCGACTCCGCCGGGCGCATGCACACCAAGACCCCGCTGATGGACGAGTTGCCGAAGATGTGCCGATCCATGAACAAGCGGCTCGCCGGCGCCCCGCATGCGGTTTGGATGGTGCTCGATGCCTCGCTCGGACAGAACGCCATCATTCAAGCCAAGCAATTCAACGCCGTGGTTCCCATCACGGGGATCGTCATCACCAAGCTCGACGGTTCCTCCAAGGCCGGCTTCCTCTTTTCCGTTCGTTCAGAGCTCAACGTGCCGATCCTCTTCACCGGACTCGGCGAAGGCGAGGACGACCTCGTCCCTTTCAATCCCGAAGAATTTGTTGATGCGCTGTTCGGAGATTAACATTCGGATGAATGCGGACGAAACATACATGATGCGGGCGATCGGGCTGGCGAAGCTGGGCGAGGGGATGACCCGCCCGAATCCGCCGGTCGGGGCCGTGCTGGTGCTAAACGGAGAGATCATTGCCGAAGGTTGGCACGAAAAAGCCGGTGGCGACCACGCGGAACGCGCCTGTCTAAAAAACCTAAAGCCTAAAGCCCAAAGCCTAAAGCCTGCCTCTCTCTACGTTACGCTCGAACCGTGTTCGTCCCACGGACGCACGCCGCCATGCACGGATCTGATTATTGAAAAAGGCATTGGCCGAGTGGTGGTGTCGGTGAAGGATTTGAATCCGAAACATGCCGGACGCGGGCTGGAACTATTGAAGGCTGCCGGCGTGGAGGTGGTTGCCGGCGTTTGCGAAAAGGAAGGGCATGAACTGATTGCCCCGTTCGAAAAGTTCATTACCACCGGCATGCCCTACGTGACGCTCAAGCTGGCGTCGACGCTCGATGGAAAGATCGCCGACTCCGCCGGCAACTCGAAATGGATCACCGGTGCCGCCGCGCGCGATCAGGTACAACAAATGCGCCGCCGGGTCGATGCCATCATGGTGGGGTCGGCAACGATTTTGGCCGACGATCCTTCGCTGCTACCGCGTCCGGCCGAAGGCCGTAGGCCGTGGCGGGTGGTGATCGGGAAAACCATCCCATCGAATGCGCAGGTGCTGACCGATGCCGCCGCGGACCGTACGCTGGTGCGCTCAAGAACCGAGCTGAAGGATGTATTGAAGGAACTGGCAGAGCAGCACGATGTCATGCACGTGCTCTGCGAAGGCGGGGGGCTGTTGGCCGCCGGACTGGTGGAAGAGGGACTCGTCGACGAGTTTGCCTTCTTCATTGCGCCGAAACTGATGGGTGCGGACGGTATACCGAACTTTGGGAAAACCGGTGGATTGATGGCCAATGTGACAAATTTAAAATTCCGGTCATTGGAACAAGTGGGGGAAGATGTCCTCCTCAGGGCTGTTGTTGGACAGAATAATTTTTAGGCAGAATGATTACGCAGTACGCAATACGTAATGGGAAAGGATAAATCATGTTTACAGGAATTGTACAAAGACTCGGGCACATTACCGACATCAAGATGGACGGCACGGCGGGGCGGATCACGATGGTGCCGAACCGTGCGTTCGACCGGTCGGTCGGATTGGGCGACAGTATCGCCGTGAATGGAACCTGCCTGACGGTGGCCGCCATCGATGGCGACAAGCTGATGTTCGACGTGCTGGGCGAAACATTCGACAAAACCAACCTCGGCGACAAGCAACCGGGCGATCTGGTGAATCTGGAACAAGCGTTGGCGCTGGGCGATACGCTCGGTGGCCATATTGTGACCGGCCACGTCGACAACACCGGAACCGTGGCGAAGATCGAGCAGGTCGGCCGCGACTGGAAGTTCACCATCGAATGCTCGCGCGACATGCTGATGCTGATGGTCTACAAGGGCTCGATCGCCATCGATGGCATTTCGCTGACGGTGGCGGAGCTGACCGACAACGGTTTTATCGTCCACATCATTCCGCACACGATTCAGGAAACCGACATGTCGGAATTCAAGGTCGGCACCAAGGTCAATCTCGAAGCCGACATCCTCGGCAAGCATGTTCAGCGCATCCTCGAGTTTGGTGGCGGGCAGGACTATCGCCTGAACCTGAACGGATAATGTAGCGTGCTTCCAGCCGCGTTGCGATGGAGTGGCTGTTCGTGCGCAATGCGGCTGGAAGCCGCATCTACATTTTTCCATCGGCCAAATTTGAAGGGATCCCATCCATGCGCCTGATACTCATAAGCCTCTCGATAATGCTACTATTTGGTTGCAGGGCTCCCGCTCCGCAAAAAAGCGTGGCGGTGCGTCCTGCTCCCGCGGCGGTGCGGCAGAAGCAGATTTTCTTGGTGATCGACGATGCCGGACTGGCGCTGGATGAGACGCAGCAGTTTCTGGATCTGCCGATCCCGCTCACCATGGCCGTGTTGCCGCACCTAAAGGAGACTTCGCGGGTATGTGCCGCCATTGCGCGGCATCCGGACAAGGAGATCATCCTGCACCAACCGATGGAGGCCTACGATGCGAGCCAAGATGCAGGCCCCGGGGTTATTCGCAATACAACCCGTCCGTCCGATGTCCCGGCAATCCTGGCGCGCAACCTGGCCTCGGTGCGCGGGGCGAAGGGCATGAACAACCATATGGGTTCGCGCGTGACGGAGAATCCGGAAGTGATGCAGGCGGTGCTGCGCTACTGCAAGGCGAACGGCCTGTTGTTCCTGGATAGCAAGACGGCCTACAATTCACAGGTCGAACGGTTGGCGCAGTACGAGCATATGCATTTCGAGGGGCGGGATGTCTTTCTCGACATCCAGCACGACCGCGCCTACATCCGTAAAATGTGGGGGCAGGCGGTCGCGAAGGCTCGCACCCAGGGCTATGCCATTGTGATCGGCCACGCCTGGAGCGCGGAGACCGCCGCCACCATCCGCGATAGTTTCCAAACCTTGGAAAACCAAGGGTACACCTTTCACTTGCTTTCGGAATTGTACCGCTGATCCCTGCGCCCCGGAGTTTCAGCCGTTTACGGCATCTGGAAACTTGGTTTCGTAGTAGGCTTTGATGCGGTCGGCGTGGTTCTTGTCTTCCTTGTTGAGCTGCTGGAAAACCGCTTCAACCGCGTTGTTGGCCTTCTTTTCCATAAACTTCAAGTAATGGGTTTCGCCTGCGGTGTTTTCCAATTCAAGCGCCACTTCAAATGCTTCGCATCGGCCGGGAGGGTGTTGCTTGTATTTCTGGATCAAGGCTTCGATTCGCACGTTGTCGGCCTTGAGCGTATCGAGGGAATCGGCGATAAGATCGAAGGGAAACTTGTCGATTTTGGAAAAGGATTCCTTGGCGGCACGGATCAACGCGGCGTGGCTTTTTTCTTCGAGATAGATCCTCCACCAAAATTCGGCATCTTCGGGGTTGGCTTCAAAGAAGATATGGTAGAGTGCCGCCACGTTCAGTTCGAGGCGGATGCTTTCGTCGATCAGTTCGGATGAGTGGTTGGGTTCCATAAGCTTGGCGTAAAGATACGGATAATATCCCGGGAGTCTAGTCGATTATTGCCCATCTTTAAATATACCGATCCGTAGTAGGGATTCGTTTCCGTTTGTAATCGCCGTTCTTCTCCGGCACCATGCGCAGCTATGAAAAAAGAGATCAATTTAAGCGGCGGTATCGATTTGGATGCAGTGGTGAACAATACGGACAAGCGCATCGACGGGCGAAAGCCCGACGAGCTGCGGCCGGTGAAGTTCACCAAGGATTTTATCACCACGGCCAAGGGCTCGGTGCTGGTGGAGATGGGCAATACGCGCGTGATCTGCACGGCCAGCGTCGATGAAAACGTGCCCGGCTGGATGCGTTTCCAGAACGTGCCGGGCGGGTGGGTCACGGCGGAATACAGCATGCTCCCCGGCGCCACCCAGCAACGGACCAACCGGGAGTCGACGCAGGGCAAGATTGGCGGGCGCACGATGGAGATCCAGCGGCTGATCGGCCGTTCGCTGCGCGCCGTGGTCGATCTCCAGAAGCTCGGACGCCGCCAGATCTAGCTCGCCTGCGGTGTGATCCAGGCCGATGGTGGAACCCGTACGGCCTCCATCACCGGAGCCTTCGTTGCGCTGCGGCTGGCCGTCAACCGCCTGATGAAGGAAGGGCTGGTCAAGCAGGATCCGATCACCGAGGGATTGGCCGCCATCAGCGTCGGGATCCACAAGCAGGTTCCCATCCTCGACCTGTGCTACCTCGAAGATTCCGCCGCCGAGGTGGATGCCAACTTTGTGATGACCGAGTCCGGCAAGATCATCGAGGTGCAGGGCACGGCCGAAGGTGCGCCGTTCAGCAAGGATGAGCTGCTGGAGATGATGACGCTCGCCGAAAAGGGCATTGTCGAACTCATCGCAAAGCAGCGATCGATTTTGTCCTAGCACCTATTTAACCATGAATCTGTATCATGAGTTCAAACAAGTGGTGTCAGCCTTGGAGGCCAATGGTGTGGAGTACGCACTTTGCGGCGGACTGGCCATGGCGGTTTATAGTTCGCCCCGAGCCACTATGGATGTCGATCTGCTGATTCAGGCGAAAGATTTGGAGCGTGTGAAAGCTTGCAGCAAGGCAATGGGCTTCTGCGTGGATACTGGATTCCTCAAAACGGTAGGTGATAAAGTTTCCATTTATAGAATGGTGAAGCCGGTTTCCTGTGATGAAGAACCGATCATTCTTGATTTGGTTATCGTCAATGATGCGCTAGAAAATGTGTGGAATGGGCGGGAGCGATTGCCGTGGGATGATGGAAGCTTGTCTATTGTCTCCAAGGTCGGTCTTGCTAAAATGAAAATGTTGCGGGGAAGTGGCCGCGACTTGGATGATGTCGATTTCCTTCAAGATTCAGATGAAAGTTGATTTGTCAGCCGAGGCCATTGATCGACGTCTTCGTGCTACGTCGGATCTGCGTGACCTTTGTCTCAAACTAGGCAAGGTTGGCAAAGCCGGTTGGAGCAATGAAGTGAGGGAAGCTCCGTCTCGGTACGAATACAAGCAAAAGCCGTAATCCGGTCGCGCTTCAAATCATGACCGGGTATTACTGCCACGGATGAAACCACGGTTCTCCGTGGTGAAAAATCGGTCAGTGCGCTATCCCGTCGGCTTCCAGCCGTTTTTCCAGCTGCTGCATCGTGTTGAGCTCGGAATAGTAGCCCGGTTGCCGGATCAGCTCGTCGTGCGTCCCGTGCTGGGTGATGCGACCCTCTTCGATGACGATGATCTCGTCGGCGTAGCGCAGGGTTGAAACGCGGTGGCTGACGAACAGGGTGGTGCGTTCGTGCATGACCGGCTGGAGCTTCTGCATGATCGCCGCCTCGGTCTGCGTATCGACCGCCGAAAGCACATCGTCGAGAATCAGGATGTCGGGTCGGCGTGCAATGGCGCGGCTGATGGAGGTGCGCTGCCGCTGTCCGCCCGAAAGCGTCACGCCCCGCTCGCCTAGGAGCGTCTGGTACTGGTCCGGGAAGCCCTCCACATCGCCGCGCAGATGGGCGACTTCCGCCGCCCAGCCAATCAGGGTCTTGTCCGGCTTCACCACGCCGAAACCAATGTTGTGTTCCAAGGTGCGGGAAAACAGTACCGGCTCCTGGGCCGCAAAGCCGATCATGCCGCGCAGTTTGGCGAGCGAAGTGGTGCGGATATCTTGGCCGCCTACCGAAACGGTTCCGCGGGTAGGATCCATCAGTCGCGCCACCAGCGAAACGAGCAGGGTCTTGCCGCTGCCGGTCGGACCGGTGATGCCCAGCGTGGTTCCCGCTGGGATTTCAAGGTTGATGTCTTCAAGAAATTTCCGCCCGGCGATTTCAAGATCCAAACCTTGGAAGCAGATCGAGGATTCCAGTTTTCCCATGTCGGGATCCGTCTCGCCGTTGGCCTTGATGCGGGGTTCCTGGTCGAGGATCTCCTTGACGCGGATCCAGCTGACCTTGCCACGTTGCATCATGCTCATCGTCCAGCTGAGCGCCAGCAACGGCCACTGCATGTAGAGCAGGTATTGGATGAATTGCGTAAGCGTTCCCAGCGTCAGCTCGCCGCTGATGATCTTTCGCCCGCCGAGGATCAGGATCAGGATCATGCCGAGGCTGAACCAGAACGCCATGAACGGCCACAGGCTCTGGCGGGAGAGTTGCAGCATCATGTTCTTTTTGACGAGGCCGCTGTTGAGGTCCTCGAACTGCGTATTGCGCCGCCGCTCCAGCGCAAAGCCCTTGATGCAGCGGATGCCCGCAAAGCTTTCCTGGCAAAAGTTGGAGACCTCCGAAACATGCTCCTGCAAATCCTTCTGCTGTTTGCGCATCACACGCAGGATCAGGAAGAAGATGGCGACCATCGGAAGATAAAGCGAAAAGACCAGCAGGGCCAGCGACCGGTTGGTCAGCACCATCACGATCGAGGCGAAGATCAGTACGGCGATGGTGCGGATGCCTTGCAGCAGCCCTTGACCGATGGAGTCGCGGATAATGTTGATGTCCGACGACATGCGCGTCATCAAGTCGCCGGTGCGTTCGCCGCGGTAGTATTCCTGGTCGAGCTTCGTGAGATGGTCGAACACGTCGCCGCGCAACTGGTACTCGACCTTGTGCGACAGCTTCAGCGGGATTTTTCGCAGGAACCGGGAAAACAACACGGCCACCGTGCCCAAAACCAAGTAGACCGCCAGCAGGTGGATTAATTCCGGACGGTCCAGCGTTTTTTCAGTCAGCCCGTCGATGATCTGCCGCATCGTGAAGGGCAGGTAGAGGTTGATGCCGACCGCAACCAGCACGCACGCCACCGTGGCAACGATCTCCATGCGGTAGGGGGCGAGGTAGCGGCTTAGACTGGTTTCCTGCTGGGCGATCGTTCTTCTCCGTTTGCGAACGCCCAAAGGTAAGGCCTGTCCGCCGGAATACAAGCCCGCGTTGCAATCATTGGAAATAAAAAAACAGCGCACAGGGAAAGAGGGATAGGAAGCCCATGAGCTGCTTTGAAACTGCTGATAGCGTCATGGGCTGGATGGCTGTTGGGGTGGTCGGTGAGGGCGAGCAGGATGTTGTGGCGCAAGGCGAGGCGAAGGGTTATGCAATGACGGCGAAGCTGCCGAGGTTTGATCGGTTTCGTACGATGCGATCCGCGCGGAACTCTCGGTAGTCTTTCGATGCAAAAACGCAAGGAAGTGCTGGACGAAACTCGGATTAGAAGACGACTACGGCCATACTTTCATTTTTTGTAAGCGATCCGCGTAGCATCACTTGACAGTCGTAGATTTTGGAAAGGTCGTAGGTCTATGGCTACGACGTCTACGATGCGAGTTTCATGCGCCGCTCCTTGGACCAGGCGCGGGGTGTGATCTGGGGGATCTGCT
>JAIPJC010000116.1 GCA_021734345.1 Kiritimatiellales bacterium
AGGCGGAGTCGAGCGGGAAGGCATTTTCGATGTGGCGGATTTCGGGGGCATCGCCGCCCGGCTCGCCGATGACTTCGACGACATCAAACCGGATGAACTCCGGTTTGATTTTTTTTTGCTTGAGGTAGGCCACCGCCGCGCGCGACAAGTGCTTGCACTTCGCCTTGTCGACGGCGGAGAATGGGCGGCCATAGTTTTCGTTCTTGCGGGTTTTGACTTCCACGAAGACCAGTACGCCGTCGTGTTCGGCAACGATATCGAGTTCGTCGCGCTTCCCGACCCGTACGCGTTGGCCGAGAACTTTATAGCCGTTCTTTTTCAGGAAGCGGATGGCTTGCTGCTCGCCCCACCGTCCGGCCTTCAGATGGACGGGTTCGACGGATTTTTTGAGCAGGTTTTCAATCCACCGTTTCATGGCCGGCAATAATCGATTCATACAGCGCGATGTAGTCCTTGGCCATGTGCACCACGGAAAAGTCCTGCTTCATGGCACGCTTCATCAAGGCTGTCCATTTTCCGGAGGTTGAAAAGACTTCAAGGGCGCGTTCCAGACAGTGGACAAACGCATCGGCGGAGTAGTCGTGGAACTTGAAACCGGTCCCGCCCCTTTCATCGTTGTCGACAACGGAGTCCTCAAGCCCGCCAACGGCGTGGACGACTGGGATGGTGCCGTAGCGCATGCTGTAGAGTTGGTTTTGGCCGCATGGTTCGAATTCGGACGGCATCAGGAAAATATCCGTGCCGGCTTCGATCTGGTGCGCTTTCTCCGTTGAAAATTCGATCCAGGAACATACCTGTTTCGGCCAGCGTTCAGCCCACTTGCGACAAGCTTCTTCATAGTGCTTGTCGCCCGCGCCGAGAATGACCAGCTGCGCACCAGACGCAACGATCCGGTCAATCGCACCGAGAAGCAGATCCATCCCCTTCTGTGGCACGAGGCGGGTAATGATGCCAAGCAGCGGGACCTTGGAATCCTGTTCCAAACCGGCAGCCGCTTGCAGTGCACGCTTGCACTCCTTCTTGCCCGAAAGGTCGGCAGCGGAATAGTTGGCTGCAAGGTAGGCATCTATTTCGGGATTCCATCGCGTGTAGTCGATCCCGTTGAGGATGCCGTGCAGCACCTTGCGGCGCTCGCGCAATACGCCGTCGAGCTTGCAGCCAAACCGCGGGGTTTGGATTTCCCGCGCGTAGTTCGGGCTGACGGCGTTGATCGCCGTTGCTCCGACCAATCCACCTTTCATGGTGTTGATTTCTCCATAGAATTCCAGGGTGTGCATGGTGTAGCAGCTGGACGGAAGCGAGGTCATGTAGAATTTTTCGGAAAGGGCCCATCCCTGGTGTGCAAGATTGTGGATGGTGAACAGGGTCTTTTCCTTGCCGTTGCGGAAGTGTCCATCGATTCCATGGTAGAGCAACATTGGAATCAGTGCGGTCTGCCAGTCGTTGCAGTGCATCAGGTCGGGCTGCAGGTTCCATACATCGATCAGCCGGACAACCGCCTTTTGGAAAAAGAGGAAACGCTCGAAGTTGTCGGCATAGCCGTGGCCGCCAGAACCATAGATGCCATGCCGCTCGAAGAACTCTTCGCTATGGATGAAGTAGGTGGTCACGTCCTCGAACCGCTGCATCCAGACCGTGCCGACATACCATACGTGGCCAAGCGGAATGTGCAGTTCGATGTCGCAACGCTCCAGATGGTATTTTGTGTGATCGATCTCCTCGTAGAGCGGCATCATGCGGATCACGTCCACACCCTGCTTCGCGAGCGCCTTCGGTAAAGCCGCTGCAACATCTCCTAGACCGCCCGTGGAGGCAAATGGTACGATCTCGCTACTCGTAAAAATGATTTTCATGTTTGCAGGATAAAGGAACCCCCAATGAGCTTCGAGAACCAACTTTTGCAATTTCTAGCCTCCCCCAGCTACCGCCCGATGAAACAGCACGAACTGGCAAAGGCGTTGCACATCGACTCCAAGGGGCAGCGTGCCGATTTCCGCCACGACCTCTATGCCATGGAGCAATCCGGAAAGATCGTGCGGTTGCGCCAAAACCGCTGGGCGCTGCCGGACGCGGGGAACCAGGTTATCGGAACCCTCAAATCAATGGCCAAGGGCGGAGCGATCTTCATTCCCGACCGGGAAGGCGAATCCGAGATCTACATTGCCGACAAGAACACCGGGGTTGCCCTACCCAACGACAAGGTGGCCATCGAAGTCTTCCACTCCGAATATGCGGCGCGGCAACGTGAACGCCGCGGTCAAAGCGACCTGCGCGCCGAAGGCCGCGTGGTGAAGGTCCTGGAACGCGGTAGCAACCAGACGGTTGGATTGCTATGCCACACACCCTACTATTCCTACGTCATTCCCGACGCCACCGGCTTCAAGCACGACGTGCGCATCGACGACACCATGAACATCCCGGACAAGCACAAGGTGCTCGTCAAACTCAACAACTGGATAGATCCCTACAAACCGCTCACCGGTTCGATCCTCGAAGATCTCGGTTCCGCGGACACGCCCGGGGTCGATGTCGACAGTCTGCTGCGCGAAGCCGGCATCATGGAGGAGTTTCCGCCCGCGGTGATCAAGGAAGCCGAAAGACTCCATGGCGACATCACGGTGGAACAACTCGAAGGGCGGCGCGATCTGCGCGATGCCGTCACCTTCACGATCGACCCCGAAACCGCCAAGGACTACGACGACGCCGTATCGCTCGAACCACATCCCGATAGCGGCTGGTTGCTCGGCGTGCATATCGCCGACGTTTCCACGTTCGTTCGGCCGGGCACGCTGATCGACAAGGAGGCGTTCCATCGTGGCAACAGCATCTACCTCGTTGATCGCGCCGTGATGATGCTGCCGAAAGAACTTACCACCAAGGTGTGCAGCCTTAATCCGCAAAACGACCACCTGACCCATACCGTCGAGCTTCATCTCAGCCCGGAGGGCGACATCCTCCGCTATGAAAGCTTCCCGTCCGTGATCCACTCCAAGGCGCGGCTGACCTACACGCAGGTGCAGAAATTCATTGACGGGAAAACAGACCATGGCATTCCCGAAATCGTGATCCAACGCTTGAAGAACCTTTGCCCGTTGGCGAAGCGCATCCGCGCGTTGCGCGTCGAAAACGGCTCGGTGGAAATCAACACGCCGGAAATCGAAATCAAACTCAACGCCCAAGGGAAGGTGGAGAAAATGATGCCCCGCTCGGTGGCGAAGGATGCCTACCAACTGATCGAGGAGTGCATGCTGCTGGCCAACCGCGCCGTGGCCGAAATCCTGATTGCATCCGGGAAGCCCTCGATCTACCGCATCCACGACGAACCGGACGACGAGCAGTGGGCCGCCATGGGCATGGAGCTCCAGACTCTCGGCATTTCTAAACTGCCGCAGACGCGGCGGGAAATAAACGAGGCGATAAAACTGGCGCAAGGCACCGCAGTGGAATACACGGCCAATCTGGCCATCCTGCGCAACTTCAAGCGCGCGGAATATTCCGCCACGCAGATCGGCCACTTTGGCCTGGCGTTCGACGACTACACCCACTTCACCTCGCCGATCCGCCGCTACCCCGACCTGCTGGTGCATCGACTGCTCAAGGCCGTCGAACTCGGGCAGAACATTACAATCTCCGAAGAAAAAATCGGAGAGATCGCCCGGCACTGCAACGAAACCGAACAAAAAGCCGACCTGCTGGAACGGCAGAGCATCGACAAGAAACGGATGGAATACTTCAGCGACCTGTTGAACTCGTCCCTCACCGCGACGTTCAAGGGCTACATTGTTTCCATCAAAGGCAAAGGCATGATTGTGGAATTGCCCGATTCGCTTCAGCGCGGCATGGTCACGTTCGCGTCGGTCAGCTCCGACTGGCTCGAAGCCAACGAACAGATGACCCAGGCAAAGAACCGCGCCGGAAAAGTGCGATTCACCATCGGCGATGAAGTGGAAGTGGCACTGGCCAAGGTCGATACCGCCCGCGGTTTCGTCGACTTCATCTTGGCCGAGCAGATCGCGCCAACACCCCGCCGCGCGAAAAAGCCCCGAATCCAACCCGACCTTAAAACCGGAAAACCGCGCCAGCGCGGCGGTCGTCAGCGGAAAAAAAACTAACCGGCTTGCGGCATTGAAACCGTTGCGGTCTCTACCGCGAATAATTCCGCCAACAGACAATTTTCCTTGTTGGGGCAAAGGTTTCCGCAATATTCCGAACGCCATTGCTGGGCGCATCCGTAGTAGTCTTTGCTGGCAAAATCCTGCTCGGCTTCTTTCCACTCGACCCAGCGTCCGTATCGTTGCGAAATATACCAGCGGTTCTCACGCACGGCCTGCTGGTACTGCCCGACCTGCCAATTCGTAAGCTCGCGAAACGCGGCGCATTTTACATGCTTGTCTTCCGGTTCCGTCTGGATTGGATTGTCTCTATTCGCCAGCATGGGTTGCTCCTTCAACTCCATACAAGGAGCATCGACCATGCCATGGTTGTAGCTTATAACGGATCACCGGCCGAAAGCGGTAAAGAAAGAGAAGTTGCTAGAATTTCAACCGGAAAGGCCTGTGTGTAACCACAAATCCCCGGATGAAGCCTTTCCAACCGTATCAATCGCGAAACTAGCCCGCCCGGTAGAGCGGTTCGGTTTTCTTGCTGTGCAAGAAGTGCAGCGCGATGAGGCACTTGCTTCGCGCCGGGCAAACAAGGCCGCAATATTCCACGCGCCATTTATCACCCATGGCAGCGCAATCTCCTTTGGAGAAATCCTGCTCGGCTTCCTGCCATGCCACGCAACGCCGTTCCACCTTTGAAAGGTCGTGGCGATGGGCATCGACGGCCTGCCGGTATTGGATAATCTGCCAGTCGATCAGCTCGTGTACGCCAACACAGTGCGTTTCGATTCCCAGCAGACCCATGATCTTTTCATTATCTTGTTTCAGCATGTTTCACCTCCACTTATAGGCGTAATAGAGCAGATGGCATGCCAAAGCATTGCAACATGGGTTCAGATGAAGTGCGTCATGCGTGAAATCCACCCAATTAGAGCGTCCCGCCCGCTGCGAGGACGCGGGTGATTTCGCCGATATACATCCGGTGGAAATCCCGTTGCGGATAGTTCTTCATGATGGAGTCGTCGCAAAAGTTGGCTGGATTTAAATCCTGAAAATAAATTTTTCGGCATTCGACCACCAGCTTCGCCTCGTTGAAAAAGACCGATCCGTTACCCGCTTGGCGCGGCGTGAACCCGCACTCCGCGACCTTGTCGGTTTCCCTCCCGGAGCGGCTGCCGCAGAAGTTGAGTTGCGGTTTATATTTTTCATCAAAGAACGAAAGCGTGAACGCGGCGCCCTTTTCCATGAATTCATAGGTGTAGCGGTTCGGCCGGACAAAACAGAAAAAGACTGGCTTGCCCCATAGCTCGCCCATGCTTCCCCAACTCGCCGTCATCGTATTGAAGTGCTCCGGTGTTCCGGCGGTGATCAGCATCCATTCCTGACCGATCCGATGGATCGGGTTGCCCTCGATTTCGACGGGCTTTATTTCTGTGAATGTTTTCATTTTTGATCTCCCTTACCAAGGGTGAGATGCAATACCGGCGGCCATTTCGAGTTGCGGGAGCTGATGAAATAATACCCGTTTCCAGCCTGCCCCCAGACTCCAAAAGTAACCACCGGTACGTTGGATTTCCTAAAATCCTCAAGCACGGCGGCGTTTTTGATCGGAATTCGCAGCCAGCGGCCTTCCTCCCACTGCAATCCGTTGATCAAAGCAACCGGGGGCATCCAAAGCGAAGGGGAACCCATACCTTCTACAGGCACACCCGGTGCGGATTCCCACGGCACATCACGAAAGGCGCTAAAGGCATAGCTGGCCTCGCCGGGCCGCGAATTTTGACCGTTTGTCCCCAGATTGCCCAATCCCTCGCCCCATGCCGCATTGTTGGAAGTGGAAACCATCGGGGCCACCACGAGGCTGATTTTTTCCGCCATCGAGTTGTTCTGGTGGAACTGTAACTCCGCCCCGGTAATCTCATTGGTTACCCCTCCCAGATCAAACGCAATGATCGTTCGTATATTTGGCGCATGGGCAATGGCTAGTTGATCGCACCCGCCGTTGTTGCGGTTTCGCTGGTTGCTCCGTCCAAACGAATCCTTGGATGCAGTGAGATCCAATTCTCCGGCAAATACAGCACCCGCCAAGACACAACCAACCATCAAACCAATCCTTTTCACCATTCGGTCTCCTTTTTAATAAACCGACTATAGGCATCCGGTCCGCGGAAAACAAGTGCCCGCTATTCACCATATGACCGATCGTTTTTATCATATTTTAATTGAACGGCATACCCTATGGGGGTATCTACGGAAGCGAACAAAGGATGGATATGAAAAACCACAGCACCACGCATGTTGAGAACAAAACCCGCTTGGCACGTATCGAAGGACAGGTCAGGGCAGTGGGTCGCATGATCGACGACGGTGAATACTGCATCGACATCATCACCCAGATCCAAGCCGCGCGCTCGGCGCTGCAATCCGTCAGCAAAAACATTCTCGAAAAGCACCTCAAGCACTGTGTCGCCGACGCGCTGGAACAAAACGACGCGGCAACCATTGACCAGAAACTCGAAGAAATCATGACCGTCATTAAACGCATGGGAAAATAAAGGAGACCCAAAATGAAAAGAAAAACACTAACGGCACTGCTCGTCGCCACCATCGTTGGCACGGGATTCATCGCCCAGGCAGCAGAGCAGAAGGCAAAAGCACAAACCACCTGTCCGGTGATGGGCGAAAAAGTCGACAAGACGCAGTATGTGGATGTGAACGGCTACCGCATATACACCTGCTGCCCCGGCTGCATCGGCAAGATCAAGGCCAACCCGGACAAGTACATCAAGCAGATGGAAGCCCAAGGCATTGAGCTGGAAAAGACGCCGGCAGCAAAAGAAAAACAGGATAAGTAATGAAGCACAAAAACACCAAGGACACAAAATCCTCAACGCACTGGTTCCATTTAACGTTGCGCGCTGTGTGCCTTGGTGTTTTTCTGGCCAGGCCAGCGTCTGCCGATCCATTCGGAACCAACCTGACACTTCAGGCCGCGTTGGAATATGGGGCGGAAAACAATCCCCAGTTGCAGGCTGCGTTCAACCAATGGAAAGGCGCGGAGCAAAACATTACCGTGCAGAAGGGTCTCCCCGATCCCACCCTCTCCTATGGCTACTATTTTGAATCGGTCGAAACCCGCGTCGGCCCGCAAAACCAGAGCTTCGGCCTGTCCCAGAAATTTCCAGGCTTTGGAAAACTCGCGCTGATGAAATCGATCGCCACCGATCAAACCGTCGCGGCGGAAGCCCGTTACCAACGGGAAAAACTGAACCTCGATTCCACTATCGCCCAAGCCTACGCCGAACTCTACTACCTCAAGCGCAGCATCGACATCACACAAGACCGGATCCGCCTCGTTCAGGATCTCGAACAGATTGCCCGGACGCGCTACTCCGCCGGCGCGCCGATGGCCCCCACGCTCCAGGCCCAATTGGAAATGGGTCGTCTTGAAGATCGGCTGGCCTCGCTGAACGATATGCAGAAGCCTTACGCCGCCCGGCTGAACGCCGCACTCAACCGTCCGTCCGAAGCGCCGGTGCCGTGGCCCGCCAACCTGCCCTACCGCGCGGTACTGGCGGATCCCGAGGACCTGAATGCGCAAGCCCGCCGCACCAGCCCGGAACTGGCGGAACTCACTTCCCGCATTGAGCAGGGCGACCACCAACTCAAATTGGCAAAACGCGAGCGCCTGCCCGACTTCACCCTCGGCGTGCAGTACATCGACACCGGCAATGCAGCCATGCCGGTGGCCGACAGCGGCAACGATCCGATCATTGGAACCATCGGAATCAACCTCCCGTTGTGGATCGGAAAAAACCATGCGCGCATCGAAGCCGCCGCCTACCAAAAAACCGCCGCCCAACTCATGCTCGAAAACCGGGAGCAAACCCTCGACGCCGACATTCGCCAAACCCTTTTCAAACTGCGCGATGCCGATCGCAAGATAAACCTCTACAAGGAGAGCCTGATTCCCAAGGCCGAACAATCACTGGAAGTAACCCGCAAGAGCTACGAAGCCGGCCAGATGGAGTTCCTCAACCTTATCGATGCCGAACGCATGCTGCTCGAATTCGAACTGGCCCGCGAACGCGCCTTGGCCGACCACCTTATCGCCCGTGCCGAACTCGGAAAACTGACCGGCATCAACTTCCTTACAGGAGAAAACCATGAAACGCATTAGACCCATTCTGTTCATCCTGCTTGCCTTGACTGCCGGGTTCATCCTGCGCGGCTGTTTCACCCCCTCGCCCACTCCTCCCCTCGCCCACTCGGCAGAGCAAGAGGCCACAATCTGGACGTGTTCGATGCATCCGCAGATCAAGCTTCCAAAGCCGGGGAAATGCCCGATCTGCGGCATGGAGCTGATTCCACTCGTCTCCGGTGGCGATGAAGGCGGCGAACGCGAAATCAGCGTCAGCCCCTACGCCGCCAAACTCATGGAGATTGAAACCACCGAAGTCACTCGCCAATTCATCTCGGCCGAAGTGCGCATGGTCGGTAAAGTCGACTACGACGAAACCCGCGTCACCTATATTTCAGCGTGGGTACCCGGCCGCCTCGACCGCCTGTACGTCGACTACACCGGCATCCCGGTCAAGAAAGGCGACCATCTAGCCGAACTCTACAGCCCCGAACTGCTGACCGCGCAGGAGGAACTCATCCAAGCCATCCAAACCCTGGGAAAACTGAAGGATAGCCAAAGCAGCATGCTGCTCGAAACGGCAAGGCAGACGATCGACGCTGCCCGTGAAAAACTCCGGCTGTGGGGATTCACTTCTGACCAGATCGCCGCTATCGAAAAGAGTGAAACGCCCAACGACCACATGACGATCTTTTCGCCTGGTTCCGGCATTGTGATCCAAAAGAACGCGCAGGAAGGCATGTATGTCCAGACCGGAACCCGCATCTACACCATTGCCGATCTCACCACGGTCTGGGTTCAGCTCGACGCCTATGAAAGCGACCTCAACTTGTTGCGCTATGGCGGGAAAGTCGAGTTCACCACCGAAGCCTATCCCGGCAAAACCTTTGCAGGAAGCATCACCTTCATCGACCCGATCATCAACACCGCCACCCGCACCGCCAAGGTGCGCGTGATTGTCGACAACCCGACCCTGGCACTGAAACCGGGCATGTTCGTCCGGGCCGTCGCCCGCCCGAAGGTGGCGGAAGGCGGACGCGTCATGGATCCCGGTCTTGCCGGCAAGTGGATCAGCCCCATGCATCCGGAAGTGATCAAGGACGGACCGGGAACGTGCGACGTCTGCGGCATGCCGCTGGTCACGGCCGAATCGCTCGGCTACGTCACGGAGATTTCGCAAAACGCACCGCTGGTCATCCCCGCCACAGCCGCGCTGAAAACCGGAAAGCGCGCGATCGTCTATGTGGAAGTACCGGATCAGGACAAGCCGACCTACGAAGGCCGCGAGGTTGAGCTGGGCACACGCCTCGGCGATTTTTATGTGGTCACCAGCGGACTGGACGAAGGCGAACGAGTCGTCACCCACGGCAACTTCAAGCTCGATGCCGAACTGCAGATCCATGCCAAGCCCAGCATGATGTCGATGCCAAGTGATGCGCCGGCAACCGGGAGCGGAGCACCAGCGGCCATACTTCAGTCCTTGGACGTTCCGGCAGCGTTCAGCCAGCAGTTGGAAGCTGCCGTGCAGGCCTATTTCGGCATACAGCAATCGCTGGGCGCAGACAATGTGGAAGCCGCCAAAACCGCCACCGCCGACATGCAGAAAATGCTCGGAAAGGTCGATATGGATTTGCTCGCGGGTGATGGCCACATGACATGGATGGCCCACCTCAAGAATCTGGACTCCGCACTCGCAAACCTGGCGCAGGCGGCAACCATCGAAAAGCAGCGCGAGGCATTCTATTCCCTCTCGCAGCAGCTCGCCCAGACTCTGCACGTGTTCCCGGTCCAACACCCCATCAATCAGGCCTTCTGTCCAATGGCCTTCGGTGGCACCGGTGCCACATGGTTGCAACAGGACAAGGATATCCTGAACCCCTACTTCGGAAGCGCCATGCCCGGCTGCGGCGAAATCCAGGAATCCATTGGAGCGGCCCATGAGTAGCCCGCAGATTCCCGGACAGATCCCCGAACAAAAATCGGTCATCGGACGGTTGATGCGCTTTTGCCTCGAGAACCGTCTGGTTGTTTCGTTGTTCACCATGGCCGTCATTTTTGCCGGCGTTCTGGTTGCACCATTCGATTGGAACATCGGCGGCATCCAACGCCACCCTGTTCCGGTCGACGCGATTCCAGACATCGGGGAAAACCAGCAGATTGTCTTCACCCAATGGATGGGCCGCTCTCCGCAGGATGTGGAGGACCAGATCAGCTATCCGCTCACCGTCGCATTGCTCGGCGTGCCGGGCGTGAAGACCATCCGCAGCTATTCCATGTTCGGCTTTTCCTCCATCTACATCATCTTCAAGGAGGATGTGGAGTTCTACTGGTCGCGCACCCGCGTGCTTGAAAAACTCAACAGCTTGGCGGCCGGCACCCTGCCCGAAGGCGTGCAGCCTTCGCTCGGCCCCGACGCCACCGCGCTCGGCCAGGTCTACTGGTACACCCTCGAAGGTCTCGATCCCGCCGGCAACCCGACCGGCGGCTGGGACCCCGAAGAACTACGCACCATCCAGGACTGGTACGCCCGCTACTGGCTCCTCTCCGCCGATGGCGTTGCGGAAGTCGGCTCCGTCGGCGGCTATGTGAAGGAATACCAGGTCGATGTCGATCCCGACGCCATGCGCGCCTACGGCGCCAGCATCGACGACGTCTACAACGCCGACAAGGGCGCCAACATCGACGTCGGTGCAAAGAGCATCGAGGTC
>JAIPJC010000117.1 GCA_021734345.1 Kiritimatiellales bacterium
CAGACGGCGGAAGCCGCCCGGAACGTATCGGTGATGACCTTCCTGTCGGGTCCGATCCTCGTGTTCATTTCGTTCTTTATCCTGAGAAAATATCCGGTGGACCGTGCCTATATGGAAAATATTCAAGCAGCCTTGTCCGCCAAAGAGGATGAGCATGAGGGCTAACAAGATTGATGCAAGCAAGCTACTTTGGGTTGTCGCTGCACTAGGTTTTTCAGCAACCTCCGTGCAGGCGGGCGCTTCGCGCCCTGCCGACGAGGTGGGTGGATTGAAAAGTCTGCAAGCCGAGTTTGCCGGGAAGGGGCATTTGGAAGCGTACGAGCGTTGCACCCGAGGCCTCGGCAAAGGTTCGGTGGAACTGGATTGTTCGGAAGAGACCGTGCGGCCCGGGATGAAAGTCGAGTGGGTCAAGGCGGTTTACACAGCGGCGGAACCAGGCATTGCGCCGGGCGGCAGTGTCACGCTGTCCACTCCACCGGGACCGGCGGAATCCAGTGTGCAGATCGAGGATCCGGCGGAGCCCGCCTTCATGGAGGTCGCCACCGGAAGCAACGTGCCTTGCTCCACGGAGCTTGATTATCCGCCCTTTGAGTTGCAAGAGCACTGCCTCGTCCGTCTGTTGCTGGTGAAGGCAACCTTCCCCGAAGGTTTGCCGGCGGGGGAAACCGTAACCTTTACATGGCACAATGTCGTGGTGGACAACCACGCCCGGCGCTGGGGCGGCGACAGTTGGAGGTTCCGCTTTTTTGCCGACCATGATGGCGATGGCTGGAAGGAGGAGCTGCCGGAGGTCGCCGGACTCCCGAAGAAAACGGGCCCGGCCGAATCCTTGCTGGTCCGCTGTGCTTCCATGGCCGTGATTGGAGAACCGGTGCGCATTGCGGTTTCCGCTTTTGACCGGCTGGGGAATCCGGCGCAGGAATACGAGGGGGAGGTTCGCTTCGCCTTGGCGGACGGCGGCGAAGGAACCTTGCCCGAAGCCTATAGCTTTGAGAAAGGCGACCAAGGCTCCCACACCTTTTCCGCGACCTTTTCCAAGCCCGGCTTCTATTGGGTATCCGTCACGGACAACGCGGGGCATACCAATCGGTCGAACCCGATCGAGATCTTTGAGAAGGAGCCGACGCAACGTCTCTACTGGGGAGACATCCACGTCCATACCGAAAAGTCGGCCGACGCGCGGGTCTGGGCGCACACGACCTCTACCTATCCGGGATCATACAAGATCGGGCGCTACCGCTACGGGCTGGACTTTCAAGCCAACTCGGATCACCACGGGGTGCGCCAAGGGAACTATCTGCCCGCAGAGTGGGAGGAAATGAAGGAGATCACGAACCAGGCCAACGACCCCGGCCGATTCGTCACCTTGATCGGCATGGAATTGTCGCATGCGGAGGGCGATGCAAACGCCTACTTTAAGGGCGATGATGCTCCGTTCTTCGACCATCCAATGAAGAACCACCCGGTAGAACTGTACAAAGAACTGAAGAAGTACACCTGCTTCCTTCCGCCCCACCACTTCGCGCAGAACATGCGCCCATACGACTGGGATAAAAACTACGATCCGGTATTGAGTCCAGTTTGTGAAATTTTTTCCAACCACGGGCGGGCGGAATATCTGCACAACGAGCCGCACTATTCCGGCAAGAAGATCCCGACGATGGAGGGGAAGACCTGGGTCGAGCAGTTGCAGACCGGAAAAAAGCTCGGTTGCATTGCCAACAGCGACGACCATTGGGCGCGGCCTGGAACCTGCGGGCTGACGGGCGCATGGAGTCAAACGTTTACCCGCGAAGGCATCTATGACGCGATCGCCGGGCGGCATTGCTACGCCACGACCGGCGACCGGACGATTCTGTACTTCACCGTCAACGGAGCCGAAGGGGGGCAGACCATTCCCGCTGTCGCAAACCCGAAAATCCATATCCGCGCCGCCGCCGGCTCCCTGATCGAAAAGCTGGAAGTGGTCAAAAATGGCGCGGTGGTTTATTCCGCCGAACCCCATGCCCTGACCGTGGAAGTGGACTGGACCGATCCGGCGGAACCGTCGGCCTGCTGGTACTACGTCCGCCTTACGGTAAAGGCGCAGGAAATCTGCGAAGAATACATGCGGAATAAAACCCAGTTTGTCTGGACCTCTCCCGTTTGGGTCGAGGGTCCGGAAAGGAATAATTAATGGGAACGAAAAAAAAGGTGATCGGACGATGAGTGGATGGAGCCGGATACGGGGGGTGCTTGGGTTGGCGGTTCTATGCATGGCGTTGCCGACCCTGGGAGCCAAGCCGAATGTAATTTTCTTCCTGGTGGATGATATGGGCTGGATGGACAGCTCGGTCTACGGAAGCCGGTTTTATGAAAGCCCCGCGTTGGAGCGGCTGGCGCAGTCCAGCGTCCGCTTTGTTAATGCCTATTCCGCCAGCCCACTCTGTTCGCCCAGCCGGGCCAGCATCATGAGCGGCCAGTATCCGGCGCGGCACGGGATGACCACTGCATGGGGGCATCTTCCCATCGATCCGGAATTGCCCAGATACCAAGAGGCTCGGGCGTCGAGCCCTGTGCTGTTGCCCAACTCCAAGCGGGTGCTCGAACTGGAGCAGTATACCATGGCCGAATCGTTCCATGATGCGGGCTACCGCACCGGGTTTATCGGCAAATGGCATTTGGGGGTGGACGAGGCATATTGGCCGGAACATCAGGGGTTTGAGTTCACCTTCCACGGGGCACCGGATGCCGGCCCTCCCACCTATTTTTCGCCGTACAAATTCAAAGCGGGTTCAGTCACGGATGGGCCGGAGGGGGAATACCTCACGGATCGGGCAACCGACGAGGCACTGAAATATATTCATCAGAACGATTCGCGGCCTTTCTTCCTTTGCCTCTGGCAGTGGGCGGTGCATGGGCCGTGGTATGCCAAGCAGGAGATGATTGATTATTTCACGGCGCATCCCGATCCGACCGGACTGCAGAAAAGTCCGCTCATGGCGGCCATGCTCAAAAGCATGGATGAAAGCCTCGGTCGTCTACTGGATGATCTTGAGAAGAGCGGACTGGATAAGAACACCATCATCGTGTTCACATCCGACAATGGCGGCGTGGTCAAAAAGGATATCGGAACGGAAAAGGTTCCGGCAACCAGCAACGCCCCGTTGCGGAATGGAAAGGCCTCGCTGTTCGAGGGAGGAACTCGTGTGCCTGCACTGATCCGGTGGCCGGGGGTGACGGATGCCGGGCGAGTGGAAGAAACCCCTGTCACGGGGGTGGACTACTACCCGACGCTGGTTGAAATGTGTGGAATCGAACCGAAGCAGTCGCAGGTAATCGACGGGGTCAGTCTGGTGCCGCTACTGAAGGGAGGAGCATTGGAGCGCAAAGCCCTGTTCTGCTATTTCCCCCACTCGTTTGGAAAATGGTCTCCATCCGGTGCATGGGTTCGCCAAGGCGACTGGAAGCTGATCGAGGTGTTCGATCCAAGCTCCGATTTTCCTGAGCCGTACGAACTGTACAACCTCCACGAAGACATTGGCGAAACGCGGAACCTGGCCAAGGAATATCCCGAGCGGGTGGCAGCAATGAAGGCGATGTTGCAGCAACACTACCGTGATACCGAGGCTCTGATGCCGATCCCGAACCCCGGCTTTAAAGGGAGCCAGCCGATTGCCGCTTCAAAATCGGAGCGAAAGGCATCGGATGTCCAAGGATGGGTTGTATCCGGACCAGGGAAGCTCGCAGTGTTGGGGAATGGCGCGCTACAGGTGGATGCCCGAGGGATCTATACCGATAAACCCCCGAAAGCCGAGGGTGCGCTCAAGCTGCGTGTGCGGACAAAAACAGCTGGCGCAGGCCTGGGCTCGTTATTCTGGGCCGGAGCGGATCACAAGCAGTTTGACGCTGATCACAAGGTGGGGTTTGGGCTGGTAGCGGATGGTGCAGGGCACGAGTATGAGGTCGAATTCACCGCCGCAGACCCGTTGACCCGCCTGCGCGTTGACTTGGGGAACAATAAAAAACACCCCGCCGAAATCGAGTGGATTAAGCTATTCAACGGCGATGGAAGCCTGTTGTCCCAATGGATTTTCGCGGGAGACAAGTAGAAGCAGCGGATGGTTGAAAACTATCCAGCACTATAGGGGTCGAGAAATGGAAAGAAGATCGTTTACTAAAAGTGTCGCCGTTGGAGCCGCGGTGTTGCCCTTTGCGGCAACCGCGCTGGCGCAGCGTGCCCGGCGTACGCCCCCCAACTTCCTTGTGATTTGCTGCGATCAGCTCCAGTCGTATTCCTTGGCCTGCAACGGCAACAAGGATGTGAAAACGCCGAACATCGACCGACTGGCCCGCAATGGATGTTCGTTCCATCGGGCCTACTGCAACAACTCGGTTTGCATGCCGGCGCGGTCGACCATGATCACCGGACTGTATCCGCGCCAGCATGGCTGTATAACCAACGGAACCGTGCTCCCCGAATCGGTTCCGACGTTGCCGCAGGTGCTGTCGCGCCATGGCTACCGCACGCATTCGGTTGGCAAGCTCCACTTCCAACCGCTCGATACGGAAGACTCTGCCGAATCGAGAAAGGGATGGGAGAGCGGTAGCATCACTGCTCTGCCGAAAAACTATTACGGCTTCCAGTCTTCGGACTTTATCGGCGGACATGTGAATTTCTGCTTCGGGGACTATGTGAACGAGCTCCGCGCGAACCATCCGGGTGTCTACGAAAAATACCAGCGGGAGAATGCCGCATGGACATCGGACGGCCGGTACAACTGCTGGAAAATGGACGTGCCGCCCGAGCTGCACTACAACACCTGGATTGCGGATAAAACGATCCGGTTCATGGAGTCGTGCACGCAGGATCCGTTTTTCCTCTGGTGTTCCTTCCCCGATCCGCACTTCCCGTTTTCCGCCACGAAGCCGTATGCGGACCTGTACGATCCGGACAAGCTGGCGATCTGCCCCACGGCTTTCGAGCCTCAACAGCAGGAGCCGGAGACGCTTCGCCATCGCCGTGAATTCTTCAAGAAAAACTATTCGTTCGACGAAAAGCAGCTGCGCGAAATGATGGCGCAGACCTACGGCATGATTACCCATATCGACGACAGCATCGGTAAAATCCTCGACCGGATGGAACAGAACGGATTGATGGAGAATACCATTATCGTATTCATCGCCGACCACGGTGAATACCTGGGTTCCCATCACTTGATCGAGAAGGCGGATTGGATGTATGAAGAATTGGCGCGCATTCCCATGATCTGGCGGGTGCCAACCGCGGCCAGGCCCGGAAAAGGCTCCGACAGCGTAGTCAGCCAGATCGATCTGGTGCCGACCATCCTCGACTATGCGGGTATCGATGAGTCGGAGTTTGATATGCGCAAGAACTTTTCCGCGCCGCCACTCGGGCTCCCCGGACGCTCGTTGAGGCCGCTGCTATCCAGCGGCGTCCCGTTGGCCGACAAGCCGGCATTCCTTGAATACGATGAAGACTGGCATGCGAGCGGATTCTACCGGGTGCGCACGCTGATCGGTGCGCAGTATAAGCTGGTGGTCTACACCCATACCGGCGGTGGGGAGTTGTTTGATCTCAAGAACGATCCGTATGAACGGAAGAATCTGTGGGACAACGCGGAACACGGTGGCATCAAGGCAGAGATGATGGAGGCCCTGCTGCGCGAGGCTTCGACCTATGACCGGGTCGATCAACTCCGTAGGTGCGGCGCTTAATCGATGTAGAATATCCCGATAATTTTTGAACTAGGTAAGTAGGCAGGAGATGAATGAGTGCAGTGATAGAAATTAAGAACAGTGAAAACGCAACGCCTGAAGTTTGCCGGGTGCTGGCGGAATGTCCGGATGGATCGGTGCTTATGTTTCCGGACGGCGAATACCATTTCTATCCGGAGGGGGCGTTTGAAAAATACTACTATGTTTCCAACAACCGGCATGGGTTGAAGCGGGTGGCATTTCCGATCATTGGAAAAAAGAACATCACCATAGACGGCAACGGCGCGCGGTTTATTTTCCATGGAGAAATCATTCCTGTCGTGGTTGAGAATTCCGGAAATACGGTGCTCCGGAATTTTTCGGTGGACTGGGAACGTCCATTCTATTCGCAGGGCACTATCATCGCGGCCGACCGGTCCGGTGTGACGGTGGAAATCGATCATGCAGCGTATCCCTACCATGTTGAAGCGGGGCAGATTTTTTTCGACGGCGAAGGATGGTCCGGTAGTTTTTGCGAAGGACTGTTCGAGCTGGATGCGGCGACCGGCATGTCGGCTTATCTGAGCGGCGATGCAATGGGTGTGGGCATCCGGAGCGATTGGACGGTGGAAGAAATCCGGGAAGGATGCCTCCGCATTGTAGAACGGTTTCCCCGGCTTCCAACGATCGGGAACGTTCTGATTCTACGGCATTACCCGCGCCTCTGCCCGGGCATCCATTTGAAGCAATCCAACGATACGCTAATCGAAAATGTCACGCTCCATCATGCGGGCGGCATGGGAATCATCGGACAGTTCTGCGAAAATATCACCGTGCGCGCCTGCAAGGTAACGCCGCCTGCCGGGCGGAACTTTTCGGTCACGGTGGATGCCACCCATTTTGTCAACTGCCGGGGACTCGTTGCGCTGGAGGACTGCCTGTTCGAAGGGCAGCTGGACGATGCCTCCAATGTGCACGGCATCAACACGCGCGTGAAGAAGATCCTGGGTGATACGTCGCTGGTTACGGAGCTGGTGCATCATGAACAGCACGGGGTTGAAATCGGGTTTCCCGGCGACCGGATGCAGTTTTCTGGCAACGAAACCCTGCTGGCCTATGCGGAAAATTCCATTGCCGCGATTGACTGGATCGATGAGCGCACATCAAGGATCACTTTCAAAAATAAATTGCCCAAGGAGATCCGTCCGGGGCATGTGCTGGAAAATATGAGCTGGGTGGCTGATCTGCACATTACCGGTTGCACCTGCCGCAGCAGCCGTGCACGCGGTTATCTCATCTCCACGCCCGGACGGGTCGTGATCGAAAACAACCGGATCGAAGCGCCCGGATCGGGGATTAAAATAAGCGGCGACGCGAACTATTGGTTTGAATCGGGAGCGGTGCAGGATGTGCTCATTCGCAACAACGATTTCGGCAACTGCTGCTACGGTCCGGAAGAGTGGGGGCGCAGCGTGATTGATATCGATCCGGAAATGGCCGATCCACACGGGAATCCGGAATGTTTCCATCGCAACATCCGGATAGAGGGCAACCGCTTTTCCACCTTCGACTCCGGCATCCTGTTTGCGCGTTCCGTGGACGGGATCAGGTTCGTAGGAAATACGGTGCGTCGCACGGACCGTTATCCGAAGACCCGCCGCGCGGCGGAACTGCTCGTCTTCGAAGCCTGTGCCGGTGTCGAGGTTTCCGGCAACATGATCGATCCGCTTATAAAGGAAACACTCATGTCCGGCGCAGACCAACCGGAATCGTTTCAGGTGGGGCGACAGGTGCTGGGCGGCTGTTTCCAGTAGCGCTTGAACGTCTTTGAGAAATGGAAGGCGTCGTAGAAGCCGAGGCGTTCGGCTGTTTCCTGCACGGTGGCTCCGTTTTCGAGCAAGGTCTTTGCTTCTTCCATCCGCCTCTTTAAAATGTACTGCCTTGGCGTTTGTCCAAATTCATTTTCAAAGTGGTGTGCGATGAAGGAAGCGGAGCGTTCCACTTCTTCAGCGAGTTGTTCCGTGGTGATTTTTTCGTGCAGATGGTTTTCGATGTAGTGTTCCAATGCTTCAGCCCACGGCTTGTTGCGATAGCGGACCAGCTCGTTGTCGATGATCGATTCGCTGACGCATTTCATCAAATGGCCGACGTCGCGGGCTTTTTCCAAGGTGTAGGCCGGAAGTTGTTCGTAAAGCTTCTTCAGGGCGGGGCTCCAATCCGGTCGAGGCGGATTCGACGGGTCGCGTAGTTGGCCGAAGACGATCGCGCCGAGATAAATACCTTTTCGGTCATAAAGCGGCACGATACCTTCGATGAGTCCGCTGTGGCAGTGATAGATGTGGACTCCGCGTAGTCGCTTTGCTTCGGCAAGATGCAATTTATCGCAATTCAAACATAGCGTTTCCCGTTCTTTTTTTTGCCGGAAGGCGGCGCAGAAGGCGGAGATGGGTTTGACGTGGAAATAGCCCAGTTCATGTTCTTGCATGTCGAAAAACGTAATACGAATATCAAAAAGCCGGTGCAGACGGCTCATGATCTCGTCCATTTCCTTCGTTTCGATGGCGTACTGAATCATGCAGACTCCCCAGTCCAATGGCATGTATCTTTTAGTGCGGCATTATACATGAAATAATTTGTACGTCCATTCTTTGCTTTGGAGTTTTACGGCATACTGGGGCCCATCAATAGGGGTCTCGCATACCGCATGCCCCAACTGGGAAGGGAGCAACGGCGGATGCTTGCCATCCATGGATCGTGACCGTGGGTACCAAAATGTAAAAGGCAAAAACAAGGAAGGATGATGAAAAGCAAGTGGGCAGTATTTTCGTTTCTTTTGCTGATCTGCATGTCGGCCTCTGCGTTCATATTTGTCCTTATCTCATTAGGGTCGGCCATTACTTTGCTCGAACCGGCGGATGGCGGCACAACCTACATGATCCATCCGCACTTGAGGTGGACGGAGGATCCGGCGGCAGACCGGTATGAAATCCAGATCGCCACCGATAGTTCGTTTTCGACGGTGCAGCAGAGCGATTCCATTCCCGTTCCCCGCTATGTCCCATATGACTATTTGCCGGTCAATGGCGACTATTGGTGGCGCGTTCGTTCGCAATATGCCAATGGATCTATAGGAGCGTGGACCGCGGCCAGATCGCTGAAGGTCCGAGCCGGCACACCATACTATGTCTATCCCACAAACTCGCTGGCGGAAATCACAAGCACGATTGCCCAGGCGGCGGCCCACACGCCCTCCCGGCTGATTTTTTCGCCCGGGGAGTATGTGCTGAACCTGCCGTCCGGAACCACCCTGCTCAATCTTGTAAGGGTCAAGGATCTCTATATCTACGGAGTTGGTTGCTCGGTCACCATGCAGAATCCCGATAGTCGGTTTGCGCTGTGCAACTCCTGCAAGGATGTCTATCTGCGCGGCTTTACCGTCGAGTATGCCACCAATGGAGTTTCGGTGACGCATACGGCAGGTACGGTTGCTTCGGTTGATATCGGTACGTCGTCCTTTGTGTTCCAGCCGCTGTCCGGATATCTTCCTCCGACCGATCCGCGCATCGCCAATGCCACGCAGCGCCGCTGGGGGTGCCTGATGAACACCAATGTACCGGGGCGTTTGAAATACAATGTACCGGATTTTTTTGACCTCACGGATACTGTCACGGATCTAGGCAACGGACAGTACCGGCTTTACCTAACCGGGGCGCAGGCAGGCCGGATCGCATATTTTGCGCCGGGCGATACCTTTGTCAAAAATGCCGGTTGGACCGGGCGACAGATATTGACTGCCGTATCCAGCACCAACATTACCTATGCCCTGATAACGAACTATGGTTCGCCCGGCGCATTTTTTGGGGGCAGCTACAACGACAGCGTCCATTTCCTTGGATGCAAAAGCCTGATCAAGCCTGGTCGGTATGTGTCTTCAGCGGCGGACGGGTTTATCGGTTCCGGATACAAGACCGGATACTGGATCGAGAATTGCACGGTCGAAGGCCTTCTCGACGATTGCGTCAACGCTACCGGCACCCACCTTCACATTGCATCGCAGGTCAATACCAACACCCTGGAGTTGTACAACGCATCCATTCTGGAGGTAGGCAATCATCTGACCCTCTACCAGCCGCACCAGGGCTATGTTGAAGGAACCTATGAAGTGCTGAGTACGGTGAAGGTGGCGGGCACGAATTTGTGGACCGTCGTCTTGGATGGCAACATCCCTTCTGTTGATCCGGGGCTGGCAAACGGTACCAGCCAGTTGTTCATCGATGAGCGTGCCCATCACTATGCATACATCCGCAACAACATCTTCCGCAACTCCCGCCGATACGGTGCGCTTCTCGGTGCGCATGATGCCGTTATCGAGGGAAACTCCTACATCGGACTGGGTTCGGCAGCCATCTCTGCGGAAAATGAAATGAATCCCAGTTTTGACGTCGGTTTTGACTGCCGCAACGTCCGCATTCTGGACAACTACATGGAAGATTGCGGGCAGACCTATTACTTCTTCGCCCAGAACCATGGCGCAATCGAATTTGGCATCAACGCATATGGCACCAACTGCACTTCAGCTGTGCATCAGGGCATTGAAATTTCAGGTAACGAAATCTACGACTGGGACCGGAGGGGCATTGTGGTTGAAAACGCCCAGAATGTCCTGATCCATTCCAATGCTATTTCCAACCTGAATGCGACGACGTTTTATCCGGGCGGGAAAAACTATGGCGTATCGTTGAACCACACGGCGGATGCCGTCGTGAGCGGCAATATCCTGCTCGACGACCGTCCAATGGACGCGGCGGTGTATGCGGAAGACAGCACCAATTGTATCGTGCTGGATAACGAAATATGGGTGGCTGATTGACTCAAGTACCCCCCATATGTAGTATGAAAAGCCATGAAGGCCACCCCTGAAAACCCATACCCGAAGACGTTCGAGGAATTCCTTGAATGGTTCCAGAGCAATGCGGATTGCGAGCGGTA
>JAIPJC010000118.1 GCA_021734345.1 Kiritimatiellales bacterium
GCGGGGAGCGGGGTTCTCCAGAACTCGATCATCCTTCGCAACACCGATAATGTGAATTTTGTGTCCCTGCAGTACAACGCTTCCCAGCCCGGTAGCGAAGCCACGCTGCGCGTATACGTCGCCGAGTCCGGTTGGGTGACGCTGACCAATGCGGTGCTGTCGCTACCGGAAAGCGATCTGGCTAGTGGTGTGTTGGACACGATCAAGATCGTGCTGGACGCTACCGGCTTCAGGGAGTTCGCCAACGAGGCCGATGTGAGTGGTTTTCTAGCGTACAACACGCCCGCGAATGCTACCGCATTGGGCAGCATATTCTTTGTCGGCCTCCACAATGGTTCGAGTCTGTGGTACGACAATGTTCTTGTCGCCGTGCCCAAGGTGAACAAGACGCACTTCCTCGCCGGGTTCGATGTTCCCGATTCCGGCGGATCCGGCACGCTGACCAACGCCGCCCAATTGAACGCGGGAACGCAGGCGGGATCGTGGACGGTGGCCGATGCACAGGAGTCGTATCTTTCCGGCACGGCCGCGGGATTCGATCAGGGTCCGTACAGTTTCACCGCCCAAATGGCTTCGGGCGCGCCCGTGGCGGATGGTGCGGTATTTACGGTCGATATGCGGTCGCGACGGGACGGTTCCGGCAAATACAACGGCATCCGGCTTAAAAATGAAAACGGCGCGAATTCGGTGAGCTTGCGCTGGTCGGGAACGGCGGATGGCGTGTCGGGCAAGTTGGACTATTGGACGGGGGCGTGGACCTTCATCACCAATGGAATTTTCCTTCCCAACCAGGCGGCGGCCTTTACCGAAGGTTTGGCTACCGACCAGCTTGTCGTCAGGATGGGCGCGACGGGCTACGACGTCGAGGTCAACGGGGTTGTGCTTCTCACTGGCGCGAGCTACCAGAACGTTCCCACCACCATCAATTCGGTGCAGTTTTTCGGGGATGGCGGAACCAACTCCTTGGCTGGCGCGTGGTACGATACCGTCACGGTTCAAAGCGCCTTGCAGGAAGGGTGGGGGCCAACCGGATTTGCCGCTTGGGCGGACGGATGGGGCGTGAATATCGGCGCAGAACCCGCCGATGCCGACCATGATGGCCTGTCCAACCTCTACGAGTATGGACTGGGCGGCGATCCAACCAATCCAGCGGATCGGGGACTGTCGCCGGAATTCAGCCTGTTGGAGGTTGGAGGAAGCAACTGGCTGGCCTATATCCACCCGCAACTGGCCGATCCAAATAGAGGGCTGGACTACCATCTCGAACTCAATACAAATCTTTTGCTGGGGGTCTGGGCGAATGGCGGATACCTGGTTCTGGGAACCAACTCGCCGGGCGGTGCGTTCGATTACGTCACCAACGCCACGCCCACGGTGGAAAACCACAAATACATCCGGCTCATAATCCAGAGCCGATAGGAACACGAAAAAAAGGAATAATAGGGATGAAGAGAATTGGAACATTATCCGGCACGGTGGCCGCGATGCTCGCGGCCTTGGTATGGGCTACGTTTTCCGAGGCAAAGGAATCTTCAAGTCGCCCCAATGTAATCCTTGTTTTGATCGACGACATGGGCTGGGCGGATTTGTCCTGTTTCGGTGATAAGGAGATCCAAACACCCCAGATCGACCGGATGGCCGCCGAAGGCATTTTGTTCGAGCAGTTCTATGTCAACTCGCCCATCTGCTCGCCGTCGCGCGTGGCCATCTCGATCGGGCAGTATCCCCAGCGCTGGTCCATCACCTCCTATCTGGCCAAGCGGACGGCCAACAACAAGCGGGGCATGGCGCAGTGGCTCGATCCGAAGGCGCCCATGCTGGCCCGCAGCTTGAAACAGGCCGGTTACGCCACCGGGCATTTCGGCAAGTGGCACATGGGCGGGCAGCGGGATGTGGCGGACGCACCATCGATTGCCGCATACGGGTTCGACAAGTCGCTGACCAACTTCGAAGGGATGGGGCCCAAGTTGCTGCCGCTCACCATGGAGCCGGGTTGGGAAAAGCCTGGCAAGATATGGGAGGATGCGGAAATTCTGGGAGGGCCGTTCACCTGGATGCAGCGCTACACCATCACGAGTGGCTATGTCGGTGCCGCGCTCGACTTCATCAAAAAAGCGGAAACCAACCAAACCCCGTTCTACGTCAACGTGTGGCCCGACGATGTGCATAGCCCGTATTTTCCGCCGGTGGAAAAATGGCGCGAAGGCAAGCGCGGCCTCTATCTCGCCGTGCTCGAAGAATTGGACCGGCAACTGGCACCGCTCTTCGACCATGTACGCAACAGTGCGGCACTGCGCAACAACACGCTGGTGCTCATCTGCTCCGACAATGGCTTCGAGCCGGGAGGCGGGCAGGCCGGTGAATTAAGGGGGTGCAAGGGAACCCTGTTCGAAGGCGGCATCCGTTCGCCGTTGATCGTATGGGGCCCTGGTCTGGTGGCGACGCAGGCGGTCGGAACACGCAATCTGTCATCGGTCTTCGCGGCCATCGATCTCGCGCCATCCATCATCAAACTGACCGGGGCCAAGCCACCTGCTGGAGCGCAGTATGACGGCGAAGATATGCTCGGTACAATTCTTGGGAAAGCGACGGCTTCAAGGAAAGCGCCGATCTTGTACGGACGCCCGCCGGACCGGAAAAGCTTCGCCACCTACGAGAACCTGCCCGACCTTGCGATCCGGGCCGGCAAATGGAAACTGCTGTGCGATTTTGACGGCGCAAGGCCGCTGCTCTACGACGTCGTCGCCGATCCCGCGGTGAAACAAAGAACCTGTCCGCCGCCCACCCGGAGACCGTGAAGGATCTTTCGCAACGGGCCGTCGACTGGTATCGCTCCATGCCGGTTCGGTAGCTTTCGGTTTCTTTAGGCCTGTTTTGTGATTTGGGTGACACCGCCCGTGTAGCCAGTTTTGGCGACATGACAGATTTTTCGAAGTGTGATCACATCCCCAGATCGAATCCGAATTCGGAAGGATTTGTTTGGGACAAGAGATAAATAGGAGAAATAGAAATGAAAAAAATGAAATGGATCATGGTAGCCATGTTATTGATCGCTGGCATGGCACAGGCGGTGAATAAAACTTGGGTAGGCAATACGGACACCAATTTTTCCACACTTGCCAACTGGAACCCTTCCACGACGATTGTTGCCAATACTCCGGTTTTCGGCGCAGCCGGGACTGCGGGTACGGTTCTATATAACGATCTGGATGTCGGTTCCGTTATCAATGGGTTTACCTTCACGACCGCTGCGGACTCGTACACCCTAAACGGCAATGCGATTAAGCTGAACGGAGCAATCAACGCCTTGGCTTCCACCGTTGACCAGGTGATCAACTTCGATGTCGACATCAATCAAACCATCTCTGCTAATTCCCGCAATATCGCCGCATCCAGCAATTCCGTATCCACGATTTTCAATGGATCCTTTACCGGTACCGGTGGTCTTAATATGCAGACCGCAGGAACCGGACCGATCATCCTCGCGGGCAACAACACGTTCGACGGGAAAGTAGGACTCGCTAATAACACCACGGTTATCATCGAACATGACAATGCCTTGGGTGCATCGGTAGGGGATTACGCTTATACTGCCGTGACGAGTGGCGGAAGCCTCCAGTTGAGGAATAACATTACCGTTGCCGAGTCCTTTACCATTGCAGGAGGAACGGCGGCTAGAGGTGCTATACGGAATATTGGAGGGAACAACACCATTAATGGAAATATCAGCGAGACGGCCAACTCCACCATTGTCTCGGCCGCAGGAACACTTACCATCAATGGCAACATTGACGGCTCCACATACAATGTTGATCTGCGCGGAGCCGGCGACATGACCGTAAACGGTGCAATTTCCGCAAGTGGTGTTTATGTGGCACACGGTGATGCCGGCACATTGAGCCTGCTTGGACAGAATTCATTCACCGGCCAAATGCGAATTGACAAAGGCACGGTGGTGGCCAACACGATGGCCGACACAGGCGTCGCCAGTTCACTTGGTGCGGGCGACACGATCCGCATGGGCTGGCGCAGCAATCCTGACGCAACGCTTCGCTACATCGGTGGAGCCGCCAACACGGATCGTCAAATCCAAGTTGGATTTGATACCGCTGACACCTATACCGCCGGTGGAAAAATTGAACAGAACGGCTCTGGCGCGCTTAACTTCACTGCCACCGCTTTTAACGCACAGGAAGTCACTGCCACAGCGGCCCGCACGCTTACGCTTGGAGGTTCCAACGCCGATACGAATACCATTCAGGGGGTAATCGCCGACAACAACACGGCAGGCGGGGGTACGATTGGCCTCGTCAAATCCGATGCGGGCAAATGGATCCTCTCCGGTGACAACACCTATTCCGGAACGACGATGATCGACGGTGGAAAACTTATCATAAACGGCGACCAGTCTGGTGCCACGGGTGCGGTGACGGTCAATGCCAACGGCATTCTCGGCGGTAGCGGCACCATCGGTGGTGCGGTGACGGTTAAGGCGGACGGCACACTGTCGGCGGGCAACAGCCCCGGCACGTTGACCTTCAACAACGACCTGACGCTGCTCGCCGGTTCGACCAACATCATGGAGATCACCGACTCGGCCTACGACATCCTGATGGGCAGTGGCGGTGCGCTGGCCATCGCGGGCGAAACCATCTTCGACTTCACCGGCTTCACCGGCGGGGTTACCAACGGGTTCAGCCTGTCCCTCGGTTCCATGTATGTGAACTGGAGTTCGGTGGATCTCACCGGGGCAACCTATTCCTCGCTGGGGCTGAGTGGCGGACAATCGCTTGACTTTACCGGCGGCAACCTGACGGTCATCCCGGAACCGGCCACGCTGGGACTGGTGGTGGCAGTGGGTGGATGCTTGGTTTGGGTCCGCCGCATGTTCATGATCTAGCCAGTCTGGTGCGATTCCCGGCAGGATTTGCCAGCTGGGGATTGTCCTTCTGTTCGGCGCGAGCACTCAGAACAGCCCAATCATCCGTGATTAATATAGCCTTAATAAATTATGTAGGTTATATATATGCGCAATTGTTCGGTCTGGATCAGCGGGCTGGGTTCGCTATTTTGCACTCAATACGAATCGGCTCCCGGGAGTCTGGACGAACGACGGGTTCAATGGTTTTAGGAACCAATGTTTCGGGCGGAACATTCGACTACGTCACCAACGTGACCACCACGGCGATGCAAAAAATTCAGTCGTCTGGTTATCGAATAACTTCGGAAGGATAATCCGATCGACCCGAAACCCCGCCGAAAGGGAGCTACGGCAATGGGAAAGGGAATTATAGGCACATGGATGAGATGCCAGTTGTGCCTTTTACCAACGGAAGATGCAGAAGTTCAGGCGCAGCAGAGGCGGGCGTTCGGGCTGATGTCCAATCGGATTCTGTGGATGCTCCTGTTCTCTGGCATCGTGATGTTCGGACGGAATGGCAGGGCGCAGGAAATGATTACGGACACGCATTTTCAGCGCGGCGTGAATGCCAAAGGGCTCGTCCCGACAGAAACAGTGCTGGGACCCTTGCAGTTTACCACGGCCAACGGTGCCCCGTTTTGGGGGATGGCTGAATGGTACAGCAAGCAGACGATATACGGCACCACGCCCATCGTGCGGCCTTCCGGAGCCTATCGATGGAGCAATTCCTACAAGCATGCAACCTTGGGCCCCGTCGGAACCGACGACAGCGACGCGATCCTTTATGTCGACTCCATCGCCGAATATGGCGGGGTGTATCGCACGTCGAGCGGGACTTGGCCGCACTTGCTGGTGGATCAGAAAATCAGCAGTCCGGGCGGTGGCGCGGCAAACTACGCCCCGTGGCTTTCGGACTTGGACGAACTGCGCATCAACATCGATGCGCGGCTGAACAGCGCCTACAACTATTATGGCAGCGGCTACAACTCCACCCTGCATGCGGCCCAGTTTGTGGTCTATTTCACAGTGCAGTACCTGCAAACAGGCCAGACCGGCTACGGTGATTACCTGTGGTTCGGCCTGAAGTTTTACGACGACCGCTACACAAAACCCGGGCTTTACGCGAACTGGGACGGGGGCACCTCGAAATACATCTACAACATCGGCATCCCATTCACCGACACGGGCTTGACGCTTGGGCAGTGGAAGACGATCTCGGGCGACCTGCTTCCGCATATCAAGACCGCTTTCAACGCTGCGCGCGCGGCGGGAGCCCTTCCGTATTCCGGAAATCTCGCCGACTATAAAATCGGCGGCATGAACATGGGCTGGGAGGTTCCCGGCTTAAGCCGGGTCGAGATGCAGGTTCGCAACTTCAGCCTGATGTACGCGCCCATAGGCTGGTCGTTGATCAACGACCGCACCGTGCTTGCGACCACGGCCAACCATCCGGATTTTCCCGTCCACTACGCCAACAACGGCAATACCGGATCACCTGCCACCCGGATCGGCCTGCCTCTTTCCGGTAGTACCGGCTTCCGAAAAACCGATTCAGGACTGTTGATGCTTGAGGCGGCAAACCATTCGATTTCCGGGGCGGTGGATGTGGCGGCAGGAATTCTCGGGGTTTCCACCAACGACCTCTCGTTGCCCAACGTCGACGGCATCACGGTGCAAAGCGGTGCCCAGCTGTTGTTGGGCGAATTCGTATCGGGCACCCAGGCCAAAACCATGCGGATCGCCGCCCCGGTCACCATCGCGGGAAACGGCCCCGGCAATTTCGGTGCCCTGTTCACGCGGGGTGATAAAAACACCGGCGAGTTCGAAGGACCGGTTACACTGGCGGGCGATGCGCGGATCGGAACCTATGGCGTCGTGAATACCAACCGGTTTACCGGCGGACTCGGTGGGTCCGGCACCCTGACGCTGCGGGGGCAGGGAACCAGCACATCGTTCTTCGGCATCGAGTCGCCCTTTACCCATCAGGGCGATACGGTGCTGGCCAGTTTGAATGCGAACCTGATTGTCCGCCTGTACGGTGCCGACTATCTGCCGACCAATACGGTTCTGCGGCTGGAACCGGAGAATGCGACGCGCGGTACCACCCTCCAGCTTAACGGCTTCGACCAGACCCTCGCCGGCCTTTCCAGCAACACGAGCGCTTGGCGACGGGTGGTCAACAACTCGGCGACGGCGGCGACGCTTACGATCAACGATGCAGGCAACCGGACGTTCTCCGGCACGCTGGGCAACTCGACCGCCAACGAGAAAAACTTCGGCGTGGTCAAGACCGGCTCCGGCTTCTGGACGCTGTCCGGTGCCAACACCTACAGCGGGAGCACGCTGATCAGCAAGGGGCGGATTATAGTCGCGAATGGCAATGCCCTTGGCGGTACGGCTGCCGGGACGACCGTGGACTCCGGTGCAAACCTCACGTTGCAGGACGACATAACCGTCAACGAGCCGCTTATCATCGCAGGAACGGCTGGAGGTTCGACCATCGGGGTTGTACGCAACCTTTCGGGGAACAATACCCTTGGTGGCAATATCGATTTGACGGCCAACGCCACAATCGTTTCGAGCGCAGGACTGCTGTCGATCAATGGAGCAATCGACTCCAACACGCGCAATCTTGACCTGCGCGGTGCTGGCGACATGGCCGTGAACGGTGTGATCTCCGGAACTGGCACCTATGTTGCGCACGGAGATGACGGCACGTTGACTCTTTCGGGATTGAATACGTTCTCCGGCCAAATGCGAATCGACCGGGGCGTGGTGGTGGCCAATACCCTTGCGGATACGGGAACCGCCAGTTCGTTGGGCAAGGGCGGCTCCGCTCCGATCCGCATGGGCTGGCAAAGCAACAGTGGCGGGATGCTGCGCTACACCGGCGGAGCCGCAAGCACGGATCGTCGATTCCAGATGGGCTATGGTTCTCTTGCAACCCATACCGCGAGCGGAGGAATTGAAAACAACGGAACCGGGGCGCTTAACTTCACGGCGGCGGCGTTCAATTCAAGGGAGACAACAGCCACCGCGGCGCGCACACTCGCGCTCGGCGGTTCCAACGCCGGTGGCAATACCATCCAGGGGATTATCGCCGACAACCATGCGAGCAACGGGGGAATGATCGGTCTCGTAAAAACCGGTGCCGGAAAATGGATCCTTTCCGGAAACAATACGTTCAGCGGTGGAACAACCGTTTCGGCAGGAACCTTGGTGGCCAATGCGGATGGTGCGCTTGGAACCAACGACGTTTCGGTGGCGGATGGAGCAACGTTGGTTCTTCAAGGCGGATCGTCGAACAACTACATCGGCGACTTGGCCGATCTGGTGCTGGGCTCCACCGCCGTTCTTGGCCTCGACTTCACTGGCGAGGATATCATCAAAAGGCTTTCCTTGGACGGAGGGGCAACCTGGGTTGCAGACGGCATATACAATGCCTCAACGCTGAACAGTCTCGGCAGCGGAACCTACACGGGCACCGGCGCGCTTAATGTGGGAGGAGTCGGCTATGCCGGGTGGGCAAGCAACTGGGGAGTCGCCCTTGGTGCCACAACCGACGACTATGACAACGACGGGCTGCCCAATGTATACGAATATGGTCTTGGCGGCGATCCAACCAATCCAGCCAACCAAGGGATTCCCCCTGCCTACGGCATCCAGAATGTCGGAGGAACCAACTACTTCGGCTACATCCATCCGCAGTTGTCCGATCCGGATAGCGGCATCGGCTACTATCTCGAACTCAATACGAATCTTCTTCTGGGAGTCTGGACGAACGACGGATACATGGTTTTAGGAACCAACGTAACGGGTGGAACGTTCAACTATGTCACCAACACCACCTCCACGGTGGACGGCAAGAAGTTCATCCGGTTGATCATCGAGTAGGGCCGGAAGTTTCTTCCAGGCATCCATGCATGCCGGGTTTTCGTACCCGGCCTTTTTGTTTTATGGGGCTTCCCATGGGAATAAAAAAGCCTTCTGGTGCTGAATAGGGCTCTTTCCACACAAACGGGCGTGTAGCCAGTTTTGGCGACATGACAGGTTTGGGGATCTGTGTTCCAATGCGGGGTGGAAGTTGAGTGACTCCCATTAAACCAGAGGAGAGAACAAGATGAAGACAGTACGATGGATCATGGCGGCGATGATGGTCGCCGGGATGGCGCAGGCGACGGTTGAAACCAACTTTTTTGCCGACTTTACCGGAAGTCAGGCAAGCCCGTTGACGGCCACGGCCCTTGACAATGGAACCGCCGTCGGCTCTTGGATCAGAACAACAGTCGGCACCACATCTACGGCCACCAATGGCGCGATCCGGCTGGATACCAATAGCAATGGGTATGACTACACCGCTGCGCTTGGGTCGGTGGCAGATAGCTCTGCCGGGACGGTAACGCTCAGTTATGACATTCGCAACATCCGCTCAGCCGTCTCTATCGGTGGAAAGGCGAGCGAGGTGCTGGTCAAGGATGCGGGTGGCGATGTCCTGGTTAACTTGAGGATTTCCAGTACCAATAGCGGTGCCAATACTGAATTGGCCATTGATACGACCAGTGGGTTTTCTCCGTTATCGACCAATCTTTGGCCTACGTATTCAAATACAAACACCGAACCTCCCACGGATTGGGATCATGTCGAAGTCGTGATGGGTGCGTCCGGCGTCGATGTTTACCTGAACAGCGCGTTGGTGGGAACAAATATTGCCTATCGGAATACGTTGAACCAGGACATCACGGATTTGCAGTTTTTTGGAACGGGGACATCTCAATCCGGTGCATGGTACGACAATGTCATGGTGACCTCGACCAAAGTGAAGGAAACGTATTTCTACGCGTACTTCAACCATTCGCCTGACGGCAGTGCTGGCAGTGCAACCGCGTCCAATCTGAACGCCGGAACCCTTGTCGGATCGTGGACCGTCGAGGCTGTGGAAGAATCGTATGTGACCAATGGAATAGTCGCTTGGGACCAAGGACTATATACCAACTTGGCCACCTTGGCGACCACGGTTGATTTGGCGAGCAATCCTGTCTTCAGCTACGATGTGCGCGGGAAACGGGCCGCGGCGGCGCTCGGTGGCAAGGCCAGCGGGCTACGGGTACAGAATGAAAACGGGGCAACGATCATCAACATCTCCTATTCCTGCACGGCCAGTGCCGGGCAGCTGAGGGTCTGGGACGCAGTTGCCTCGGCGTGGACCAACCTGACCGACAATCTGCTTGGAAACATCGTTACACCACCCTCTGTCATCTGATCATTACCCACAAGTTGCCACCCACAGTGGAGCGGAGCGAGGTTGATCATTTTTCTGAAGACGTCAGATTAATGATACAGCCGGTAGGCCTCGCTGATATCCGCCAGTCGTGTCATGCCGCGCCAGAGCACTTC
>JAIPJC010000119.1 GCA_021734345.1 Kiritimatiellales bacterium
TTGATTTCGTCATGCAGCAGGATGCCGATGTCGTTGAGCTTCTTGTTGCCGGACTTGTCTTCGCCAAGCAGGGTGTCGAACAGCTCCTGTCCCGCGCCCTCGGCCACCACAACCACGGCGTGTTCCTTGACCTGCAGGCGGTTCTTGAGATGTGTCAGGAATCCGTTCGGCCCGCGCAGATCGAACGGGACTTCCGGCACCAGGCAAAAGTTCACGTTGCTGTTGGCCAAGGTGGCCGATGCGGCGATCCAGCCGGATTCGCGCCCCATCAGCCGGACCAGGCCGACGCCGTTGCGGAAGGCCTTGGCCTCGGAGTGGGCGTTGGTGATGATGTCCCACGTTGCTTCAACGGCGGTCTCGAAGCCGAAGGAACGCTGGATCAGGTTGATATCGTTGTCGATGGTTTTTGGAATGCCGATCACGGAAATCGGCAAGTTGCGTTTCTTGACCCCTTCGACGATATCGCGTGCGCCGCGCTGCGTGCCGTCGCCGCCGATCGTAAAGAGAATGTCCACGCCATAGTGCACGAGCGTATTGATGATCTCTTCGGTGTCCTGCGAGCCGCGCGACGTCTTGAGAATGGTTCCGCCCTTTTCGTGGATCTCGTCGGTGTTGTCGGTGTTGAGTTCGATGGGATAGTGGTAGAACTTGGCGACCAGGCCTTCATAGCCGTACTTGAAGCCGAGCACGCGTTTCACCCCGTAGCTTTCGAGGCTGCAGAAGGTCAGCGCGCGGATCACGTCGTTCAGTCCCGGGCACAAGCCGCCGCAGGTCACAATGCCGACGGTGACGTCCTTGGGATTGAAAAAGAGTTTTTCCCGCGGGCCGGACAACTCGAAATATTCGATGTCCGAAATATTTTCGAGCTGGGCCAGGTCTTTTGTGCGGTCAAAGCAGGCCACCGCTTCGCCGTTGTAGAACCGGCTGATTTGTCCCTTGAGCGGCGAATCGTATTTGGCGGGGCCAAGCGAATCGATCGGAATGATTTTCGGGGTACCCATGAAAGGAGTCTCCTAGAACTGGGATAAAAAGCGTACGTCGTTTTCGTACAGGTTGCGGATGTCGTGGATGCCGTAGAGGATCATGGTGATCCGTTCAATGCCCATGCCGAATGCAAAGCCGGTCACCTTGGCGCTGTCGTAGCCAACGGCGTTGAAGACGTTGGGGTCGACCATGCCTGCCCCGAGGATCTCGATCCATCCGCTGTTCTTGCAGACGCGGCATCCCTTGCCGTGGCAGACGTGGCAGGTGAAGTCCACCTCGACGCTCGGTTCGGTGAACGGGAAGAAGTGCGGGCGGAAGCGGACCTTTACGTCCGGTCCCATCAGCTCCTTCGCAAAGTAGGAGAGCGTGCCCTTGAGATCGGCCAGCGAAACATTCTCGTCGACGTACAACCCCTCCACCTGGTGGAAGTTGGCGCTGTGCGTCGCATCCGGCGTATCGCGGCGATAGCAGCGGCCGGGGGAAATGATCCGCACCGGCGGCTTGTGCGCCATCATATAGCGCACCTGCACCGGCGAGGTGTGGCAGCGCATCAGGTCGCCGTTGTTCAGGTAGAACGTATCCTGCTCATCGCGCGACGGATGGTCGGGCGGCGTGTTGAGCGCGTCGAAGTTGTTCCAGACCGTTTCAATGTCCGGACCATCGGCCACGGTGAATCCCAGCGTCTGGAAAATCCCGGTGATGCGGCCGGTGATCTGCGTGATCGGATGGCGCGTGCCCAGGCCCTGCCATTGGCCCGGCTGGGTCAGGTCGAAACCGGCGCTGGCGGAGGTGCTGCTGCCGGCGAACTCCGCCTGCTTGCATTTGATCAGTTCCGTCAGTTCGTTCTTCAGCTCGTTGACGGTTTTGCCGAACAGCGGCTTCTCTTCCTTCGGAACATCCTTCAGCTCCTCCATGACCTTTGGCAAAAGCCCCTTGCGGCCGAGATAGGCAATCCGTACCGTCTCGATCGCCGCGGCATCCGCCGCCGCATTCGCTTCGCCGAGCGCCTTGACCTTTAAATCGTTCAGATCCTGTAGATTCATTTTTTCGTCCTTTTTTTCCAAGGTTTGGAAAACGAGGCCCTATCTTCCAGTGTATCGGGAATATGGCAATTGCTTTTTTACTGTTTTTCCAAAGGTTGGAAGCTATCTTCCACCGCTATGGCCTCAATCGCAAAAGTCGTCGTGGAGATATCGCTGGACCGGGAATTCGACTACCGGATCCCCGCGCATTTGCAGGCCTCCATCCGCGTCGGTTCGCAGGTCAACGTGCCGTTCCAGTCGCGCGAGCTTCGCGGCTTTGTCGTTGGCTTGGCCGACCACTCCGCCTTTGGCGACAAGCTCAAGGATATCGCGGGCGTCGTCGGCGACAAGCCGCTCATTCCCGACCCGATCATGAAGCTCGCCTACTGGATCGCCGACTACTACTGCGCGCCCATCGAGCACGCCGTCCGCACCGTCCTCCCCAGCGCCGTCCGCAAGCGCGGCGCCCAGCACAAAAAGCAGCTCGTCGTGTCCTTGAATGTAGACGCCAAAAACGTAGACGGAGCTTCCAGCTCCGTTCCGGAAGAACGCCAACCATTGACCGCCCCCTTGCTCGCGCTGGTTGAATCAACACGCCTCGCCCAGCCCAACGGAGCTGGAAGCTCCGTCTACGAGGAGAGGCGGATCAACTATTTCGATGCACGCGAACCCGTCGGAAACGAAACGGGCAATCTGCCACACTGGCGGCAGGAAGGGACGACCTACTTCGTCACATTCAGGCTCGGGGACTCGCTGCCGCAAATGAAACTCAACCAGTGGAAAGCCGAACTGGCAGTTTGGCTTCGCGAACATCCCGAGCCGCACGACGAAGCAACGCGCCGCGAATACTATGAACTCTTCCCCGCCCGCTTCCAAAACTGGTTGGATCAGGGAATGGGTTCGTGCATTCTCGCCCAGCCGGATGTGAAGCAAATTGTGGAGGATGCACTGCGGCACTTCGATGGCGACCGCTACACCCTGCGTGAATACGTCGTCATGCCCAACCATGTGCATTTGCTGTTGAGCCCGCTCGGCGAAAATCTCCTGTCGGAAATCCTGCACAGCCTAAAGTCGTTCACGGCAAATAAAATCAACAAGCAGCTCGAAGCAAAATTGGAACCGGTGTGGCAGCACGAGTCGTTCGACCATATCGTGAGGTCGCCGGGACAAGTTGAGCGCATTCGGCAATACATTCGCGATAATCCAAAGAGTGTAGACGGAGCTTCCAGCCCCGTTCCGGAAGAACGACAGGCGTTGACCGATCCCATCTTCGCACAGAAGGAACCAACGCTCGCGCCCCAGTCTAACGGAGCTGGAAGCTCCGTCTACGAGAAACTGCCCCCCAAACAGCGCCTCGTTATCGAGACGCTGCAACAACACGGCGCGATGACGCTATCGGAATTGAAGGAACGGACGGGGTGTTCGGAGTCGCCGATCCGAACCTTGGAAAAAAACGGGTTGGTGAAGATCGGGGAGGAAACCATCCTGCGCGATCCGCACGCCGGGCTGGAACTGCTTCGCACTCAGCCATTCAACCTGATGGTGGAGCAGAAGACTGCGCTCGAAAGCATCAACGCTTCGATGGATCAGGAAAAGCCGGGCGTGGTTCTGCTGCACGGCGTGACCGGTAGTGGCAAGACCGAGGTCTATTTGCAGGCGATCCAGCACGCGCTCGACAAGGGGCAGGGGGCGATTGTGCTCGTGCCGGAAATTTCGCTCACGCCGCAGACGGTCGACCGCTTCCGGTCGCGCTTCGGCGATTGCGTGGCGGTGCTGCACTCCAGCTTGTCCGATGGCGAACGGCACGACGAGTGGCACCGCATCCGCAACGGCGAGGCCAAGATCGTGGTCGGTGCGCGTTCGGCGCTGTTTTCTCCCATCGAGCATCCGGGGCTGATCGTCGTCGACGAAGAACACGAGCCGACCTACAAGCAGGACGAATCGCCGCGCTACAACGCCCGCGACGTCGCCGTCATGCGCGGCCATCTGGAAAACTGCTGCGTCGTGCTCGGTTCCGCCACGCCCGCGATGGAGTCGTTCCACAATGTGCGCGAAGGGCGCTACGAGCTGGCCGAAATGCTGATGCGCGTCGACGACCGTTCAATGCCGTTGATGCGCGTGGTCGACATGCGCATCGAGGCCGAAAAGGAAGGGCGACCCACCATCTTTTCCGCCGAGCTGGTGCAGGCGATCTACGACCGCCTCGATCAACGCGAGCAGGTGATCCTGTTCTTGAACCGCCGCGGATTTTCGTCGTCGCTCCAGTGCGAGCAGTGCGGCTATGTGGCCGAATGCTCCGAGTGCAGCGTATCGATGACCTACCACAAAAAGGCGCACAAACTACTCTGCCACATCTGCGGCGCTGAGGAACAGGTTCCGCCGCACTGTCCCGAATGCCGGGATCCCGGTTTCAAGTATCCCGGCATGGGCACGGAGCGTATCGAGGAGATTCTCGCGAAGCTCTGCCCCAAGGCGAAGGTGGCGCGCATGGATTCCGACACCATGCGCAAGAAGGATTCCTACCGCACCGTGCTCGACCAGTTCCGCACCGGCAAGATCGACATCCTGCTCGGCACGCAGATGATCGCCAAGGGGCTCGACTTCCCGAACGTCACGCTCGTCGGCGTGCTCTATGCCGACATGTCGTTGAACATGCCCGACTTCCGGGCGGGCGAGCGCACCTTCCAGCTTCTGACGCAGGTGGCCGGGCGCGCCGGTCGCGGTGAAAAGGCGGGCGAAGTGATCGTGCAGGCCTACACTCCGCACCATCCGGCCATCCAGGCCGCGCGCCGCCTCGACTATACCGGCTTCTGCGACCAGGATCTGGAGTTCCGGCGCGAGCTGTCCTATCCGCCGTTCTCGCACCTCGTCCTGCTCACTTTCAAGGGCGAGAGCGAACAGGAGGTGATGCAAACCGCCGCCGGCTTTTTCCAGACCTTGGGAAAAATCCTGCCGCCATCGGTCAAGCATTCGCCTCCGCTGCCCGCACCGCTCGCCCGCGCCAAGGGACACTACCGCTACCAGATCATGCTGCGTTGCGAACACACGGTTAAAATGACCCGGCCCATCCGCCACGTTCTCGCATCGCTCAAAATGCCGAAAGGCGTGACTTGCACCGTGGATGTCGACGCGCTCTCCTTGTTGTAGACGGAGCATCCTGCTCCGTTTTGAATGAACACCATACGTTGATCGCCTCCATTTTCGCTTTGGCTGAATCAATGCGCCTCGCCCAGCCCAACGGAGCTGGAAGCTCCGTCTACGATTCGGGATCGAGGAAGGCGGCGAGCAGGTGGAGCAGGGTTTGCTCGGCGGCGGAAACAGAAACTTCGTGGTCGGGTTCGGCGGTGAGGCGGATTTCGACTTTGCCCATGGCGGGGTAGAAGCCGAGCGCGACATCCTTCGGGTTAAAGTTTTCCGCTTCAAGTATGGTGACGATGTCGGACTCTCCGATGCCTTTGGTGCGGACAATGCGGACGAGTGTGGGGCGGGCACCGGCATAGCGCTCTTTCAGCCACGGGACGATTTCCTCGTTGAGGATGGCGTTGAATTCGTTGGGCGGGCCGGGCAGGACGAACAGGGTTTTCCCATCCGGCAGGTCGAAGCGTTGGCCGGGCGCGGCGCCGATGGAGTTGGGCAGGACGGTGGCGCCTTCGAGTACGAGTGCTTGCCGCTTGCCGGCCGGGTTTAGGGTGCGTCCGCGTTTTGCAAACCACCCTTCAAGATGATCGACCGTCGGTTGATCGAATACGATCGCTTGGCCAAGGAGTAGTGCAAGGGCGTCGCGGGTGATGTCGTCGACAGTCGGACCGAGGCCGCCGCTGACGAATACGAGGTTGGTGCGGGCGAGGGCTTCTTGCACGGCGCTGCCGATGATGGGGATTTCGTCGGGGATGGTGGTGTCGCGCATGAGCTGCAGGCCGATGGCGGTGAGCGCGCCGCCGAGATCCTGCCCGTGCGTGTTGAGCGTACGGCCGCTGAGCAGCTCGTTGCCGATGGAAATGAGTTCTGCTTGATTGTTCATGGTGTGCTCCTAAGATGTGCGCTCACTGTGAAGTTATGAACGATTCAAATCAATCCATAAGCGTGGAAGCGAGCCAGCGCGGGCAGCGGTTGGATGTTTTCCTGTCGGCGGCGGTGCCGGCGGTGTCGCGGTCGCAGTGGAAGGCGCTTATCACGGACGGATTGGTGCAGGTGAACGGCGCCTCTAGCAAGCCAAACCAAAAACTACAGGCGGGCGACGCGATATGCTGGTCGATCCCGGCCGCAGCTCCGTCGGAAGCTCAGGCGGAGGATATTCCGCTGGATGTGCTGTTCGAGGACGATGCGGTACTGGTGCTGAATAAACCGGCCGGGTTGGTGGTTCATCCGGCCGCCGGGAACGCGTCGGGCACGCTGGTGAATGCGCTGCTGTTTCATGATCCGGTTTTCCAGACCTTGGAACGCGCGGGGATTGTGCATCGGCTCGACAAGGATACGAGCGGGGTGATGGTGGTGGCGAAGTCGGCGGCGGCGCTGGCGGAACTGCGGCGGCAGTTCAAGGCGCGCGAGACGAGCAAGGAATATCTGGCGCTGGTGTGGGGCGCTCCGCCGTTGCGAAGCCGGATCGAAACGCAGATTGGCCGGCATCCGGTGCACCGGAAAAAGATGGCGGTGCTGAAGGAAGGCGGCCGCGAGGCGGTATCGAACGTGCAGGTCTTGGAAAAATTTGGCGAAACGACGCTGGTGCAGGTAAAGATCGAAACGGGCCGGACGCACCAGATCCGGGTGCATATGGCGCATTTGGGCCATCCGATCATTGGGGATTCGGTCTATGGCCGCTCGCGCCAAAACAAGCTTCCGGTTCGGCCGGAGCGGCAGATGCTGCACGCGGCCAAGCTGGAATTCAGCCACCCAAGCACGGGGAAAAGGCTTTCCTTCGAGGCGCCGTTGGCCAATGATATGCGCCTTCTTTTGGAGCGCTTGCAGAACGGATAAAATGGCTGAAACCACATTCCATAGCCTGGTCGAGAATCTGGAAAAATATCTGGAATACCAGCGCGATGAAGGCGTCCAGCGGCTGGACGTCGACCGCGCGGTGCTGGCGGCGCTGGCCAAGGAGCCGGAACCCGAACTTCGCGCAGCACCGGAAGCGCCCGTAATGGCGACGGTTCCCATGACTGAAAATTTTAAAACCTTGGAAGAGATCGCGACGCACGTTTCGGCCTGCCGTCGCTGTCCGCTCTGCCAAGGCCGGACGCATTCGGTGCCGGGCGAGGGCAATGCCGATTCGCCTGATCTCATGTTTATCGGCGAGGGGCCGGGCGCGGATGAGGATGCGCAGGGCCGCCCGTTTGTCGGCAAGGCCGGGCAATTGTTGACTAAAATGATCGAGGCGATGGGCTATGCCCGCGCGGATGTCTTTATTGCCAATGTGGTGAAGTGCCGTCCGCCGAACAACCGGACGCCGCTGCCGGAAGAGATGGATCTATGCCTGCCCTACCTGCGCCAGCAGATCGGGCTGATCAAGCCCAAGGTGATCGTCGGGTTGGGCGCAACGGCCATCAAGGGGCTGCTGGGCAAGACGGTCGGGGTGACGCGGTTGCGCGGAACGTGGCAGGAATACGAGGGCATCAAACTGATGCCGACGTTCCATCCCTCGTACCTTTTGCGCGATCCGTCGAAGAAAAAAGAGGTCTGGCAGGATTTGCTGCTGGTGCTCAAGGAACTGGGCAAGGAACCTCCGCCGCGGAAATAGGTGGCGAAAAGGAATGAACGCTGATAATAGTTTGCAGGTCTTTGACCGCTTTGTGAATGTGAACCGTGCGACGGGCTGTTATGGTTGGTGATGTAAATCTAGATGCCGAGGACGACCTCCCCGAAGAAGAGGAAGATCTGCTTCCAGAGGAAGTTCCGGAGGAGGATGCGAGTCCGCAGGATACCGAGCTGGTGCTGAAGGCGCAGCGCGGCGACGTGCATGCATTCGACGAGCTGGTGGAGCGCTACCACGGCAAGATCTACGGGCTGACCTACAACATGACCAGCAACCGCGAGGATGCCGAAGACCTCACGCAGGAGGTGTTTGTCAAGGCCTTCGAGGCGCTGCCCCGCTTCCAAGGCAAGTCGTCGTTCTACACCTGGATCTACCGCATCGCCGTCAACAAGACCATCAACTACCGCAAGAAGCGCAACCGCAAGCGCGCCCTGAGTCTCGACCAGTTCGACCAGGAAATCAAGATGGACGGTAGCTACCACGACCTGACCTCCAAGGGGTCGCCGCTGCGGAACATTAGCTTGTCGGAACTGCAAATTAAATTGAACGAAGCCCTGCAGAACCTGTCGGAGAAGCACAGAACCGTTGTGGTGATGCATGACATGCAAGGCATTCCACACGAGGACATCGCGAAAGTGGTGGGGGCATCGGTGGGGACCGTGAGATCAAGATTGTTTTATGCCAGGCGGCAAATGCAGGCAGAATTATCGGAGTTCATGAAATGATGGGCGAAAACAAAAATCAGGAAACGACAGCCGAGAATCCGGCAGACGTACTGTTGCAGCAACTATTGCATCTGAAACGGTACGAAATTCCCGATACGCACCGCATGGTCAAGAACAAGCAAAACATCATGCGGCTTGTACGTGAATCGAGTAGCCGCAAGCGTTGGAGCCTGTCGGATCTGATCGAGGTCAATATTCCGTGGTTCTTTGCTGAGCCGCGCTACGGTATTGCCGCCTTGTTCATTGTTTTTGCCGGGTTGCAGTTTGTCGGGGTCAACTCGCAACGGCAGGCGGCGCACAACAAGATGGGCATATACACCTCAGACCAGGGCCTCGCTTCGCTCGACGCGTCCATGGCGGCGTCCACCAACCGGTTTACCTATCCGAAGATTCCGAACAACCTCCAGTTGTTCGCCTCTCCGAGCGGCGGCGACGGAACCATTCGACCCGTCGGCCTGCGCGAACAAAGCCAATAGTTTCCTTCTCCTCTCCTGAACAAGAAAAGCGCCCCGTTTCACGAGGCGCTTTTCGCTTTTCCAGAGTCTGGAAATTTACAGTTTATGGTGGTTACGGAATCGGGAATTCCGCGGTGAGGGCGAGCACCTCTGCGCGAACCTGGGCGATCACCGCGTCGTTCCCGGCGTTGCGCAACACGCGCTTGATGAAGCCGGCGATCTTTTCCATCTCCGGTTCCTTCATGCCGCGCGTGGTGACCGCCGGGGTTCCGATGCGGATACCGGAGGTGACGAACGGGCTCTTGGTGTCGAACGGGATTCCATTCTTGTTGACGGTGATGGCCGCCTTGTCCAGCGCAATGGCCGCGTCCTTTCCAGTAATGCCGGCACCGGTGACGTCGAGCAGCATCAGATGGTTGTCGGTTCCGCCGGAGACCAGCCGAAGGTCGTCGCCTTCGAGGGCCTGGGCGAGGGTCTGGGCGTTCTTGACGACCTGCTGCTGGTATTGCTTGAACGCGGGCTGCAGATCTTCGTGGAAGCAGACGGCCTTGGCGGCGATGGTGTGCATGAGCGGGCCGCCCTGGATGCCGGGGAATACCTGCTTGTCGATGTCGGCCGCGAACTTTTCCTTGCAGAGGATCATTCCGCCGCGCGGACCGCGCAGGGTCTTGTGCGTGGTGGTCGTCACAAAGTCGGCATGCGGTACCGGGTTCGGGTGGCATCCGGCGGCGACGAGGCCGGCGATGTGCGCCATGTCGACCATCAGGTACGCCCCGACGCTGTCGGCGGTTTTGCGCAGCTTCTTGAAATCGATGATCCGCGAATAGGCGCTGGCACCGGCCACGATCATTTTCGGTTTGTGCTCATCCGCCAGCTTTTGGATGTTCTTGTAGTCGATCTGTTCGCTTTCCTTGTCGACGCCGTAGGGGATGATGTTGAAGAAGCGGCCGGAAAAGTTCATCGGGTGGCCGTGGGTGAGGTGGCCGCCTTCGGCGAGGCTCATGGCGAGGATGGTGTCGCCAGGGTTGAGCATAGCGTAGTAGACGGCCATGTTGGCGGAGCTGCCGCAGTGCGGCTGCACGTTGGCGTGTTCGGCGCCGAAGAGCTCCTTGGCCCGGTCGATGGCGAGGCGTTCGGCTTCGTCGACCCACTCGCAGCCGTTGTACCAGCGCTTGCCCGGATAGCCTTCGGCGTATTTGTTGGTCAGGCGCGAGCCCTGCACTTCGCGCACAGCCTTGCTCACGATGTTCTCGGAGGCGATCAGCTCGAGGTTGTCCTTCTGGCGGCGGTCTTCCTTCTTGAGCAGCGCGTAGATTTCCGGATCGGTGTCGTAGACGGCGATGGTGCCGGCTGTTTCGGAGGCATA
>JAIPJC010000120.1 GCA_021734345.1 Kiritimatiellales bacterium
CGGGTGCCGGGGGTGTGGAGTTTTGCTGGCGGCGCTCCTCGTTTTTCTGCAGGAGGGCGCGGCGGCGTTCGGCATAGGACGATGGCGAGGATGCCGGGGAATCCTGGGCCGCGATGGCAGGGGCAACGCCCGCAAGTTTGAGCAGGGCGATTTCTTTGCCCTTGCGAAGTTTTGCCTCCGATTCATCCAGATCAATCCCGACCAGTTCAACGCCTTTGCCAATTTCGCCCAGGCCTAAAATGCAGCTTTTATTGTCTTTGGAATCAATGATACCGGCACGTATTTCGCCATCGGAGCTTTCGAGGAGCATGCAGAGGCGCAGGGTGCGGGCGAACGATTGGGCGGCGGGAAGTACTTGGCCGGCGCCTTCGTCCGCCGACTCCCCATCCAAGGATAGGTTGGCGTCCTTGCCGAAGGGATGTCTTTCGATGATGAGCTGGTAGCGGGTGGAAAGATCTTCCTCCGCATGGCCCATGGCCACACGGAAAAGGATACCCAGGATGAGACTTATTCTACCCATGGGGCCGACTGTTCCAGCCATGCCCGCATTCCGTCAAGCGCCAATCTAGGCATTGATTGGTGGCGAGTTTTAATGGCGGGACAACTGAAGTGCTCGTCCCAAGCATGAAAATGCTTTTTTTGAGAGGGCGCTTACTGATATGTTGCACGTTTCAAGAAAGACGCCAGCAGGCGATCCGGTTGGAATAATGGTAGGAGGCTGTTTATATGGAAGATTTTACGATTGGAGAGCGTATAATTTTTCATCACGTCGAGGACGGGCGCAAGGTTCGGGGAAGGATCACCCAACTGCCGGGACGCGATAAGCACTACGCGGTGGTGACCGATACCAACCGGCGCGTGAAGGTGCATGTGGACCATATCCACGGGAAATCCCCCGACCGGGTCCTGATTCTGGAGGGGCGTCTGGACAAGAACCTGCGGTCGAACCGCAGCTATGGCCCCACGTTCCAGACCCTGCTCTCCGCCTATAGTGTTGAAGCCTTGTACGAAAAAATACACACGCGCCACGACTTGCAGGCCTTCCTGAAGCGCGAAGGCCGGAAGCCGGAATTCAGGATCATCCATTTGATGTGCCATGGCATCGACCTGACGGGCGCCGGTTCCGTTCTACTGCAGTTGACGCATGAAAGGTTCGATCTGGTCGAGCACAAGGAGATTTTCCAAGGTCTGAAGGGGAAGGTGCTCATCTTTTCGTCCTGCGAAATCGGCAAGGATGCCGTTGCGATGCAGATCATCAAGGAGGAAAGCCAGGCGGCGGCCGTCATCGCCTACACCCGGATGGTGGACGACTACTATACGAACATTGCCGAGCAGCTCCTCTACCACCAGCTTTTTGAAAATAGGGCGAGTCCGGCCAAGGCGGTGGAAGCGGTTGGCGAAATGCTGCGGGTCGGCAAGGTCAGGATCAGCGAGCACATAACCCGCGCCCCGGTCATCACCTGCTTTTAGGGCTTCCGTGCCGGCAAATGGCACGCGCGGTGCTTCGTGTTTGACCTTGACCAAAGTGCCGAATTTGTAACATTGTGTATCGATTTGATTTAAATCATTTTTTAAGAAGGAAGCTTCAATATGTTAAACCGTTTGATAGGAATGTTTTCCAGCGATATCGGGATCGACCTTGGAACCGCGAACACCTTGGTGTACGCGAAGGATCGCGGTATCGTTTTGCGTGAACCCTCGGTGGTGGCGGTGCAGGCCGGCACGAACCGGGTCCTGGCGGTAGGCGACGAGGCCAAGCGGATGCTTGGCCGCACGCCTGGCAGTATTGTGGCGATCCGGCCTCTAAAGAGCGGGGTGATCGCGGATTTCGAGATCACCGAGGCGATGCTCCGCTATTTTATGCAGAAGGTTCATAACCGAAGAAGGATGGTGCGGCCCCGGGTGGTGATTGCCGTGCCGAGTGGAATAACGGAAGTGGAAAAGCGCGCGGTAAAGGATTCCGCAATGCATGCGGGTGCGCGCGAAGTATTTTTAATCGAAGAGCCGATGGCCGCCGCGATTGGCGTGGGCCTGCCTGTACAGGAACCTGCCGGAAACATGATCGTGGATATCGGGGGGGGCACAACGGAAGTTGCCGTGATCTCCCTCGCCGGAATTGTGTATAGCCGGAGTGTGCGCGTCGGTGGTGATGAGATGGATGAGGCGATAATTCAGCACATAAAGCGGGAATACAATCTGTTGATTGGAGAGAGGACCGCCGAAGAAATTAAGATAACGATGGGATCGGCCATTTCCACGGGTGACGAAAGCACCATGGAAGTCAAAGGGCGCGATCTGGTGGCCGGACTGCCGCGGACGCTGACGATCAGCTCCGAGGAGATCCGCCAATCCCTGCAGGATCCGGTGAACGCAATTGTCGAAGCCGTGCGCGTGACCCTTGAACGGTGTCTGCCGGAACTTTCGGCCGACCTGGTGGATCGGGGAATGGTGCTGGCCGGTGGCGGCGCGCTGCTGCGCGGGCTGGACATTTTGATTTCGGAAAAAACCGGCTTGCCGGTGCATATTGCGGACGACCCGCTGAGCGCCGTGGCCGAAGGTACCGGAATTGTCCTGCACGAAATTAATTTCCTTCGCAAAATGACGGGGCCGAACGGCTAGCTCTCCAGTAGCGAATTCACATCCGCAATGTGCTGTTGCTCTCATCCCCCCTGATGGATAGGGACGGGATGTTTTTTAGGAACAGAAAACTAGTTTATATTGCCGCGGCAAGCGTCCTGCTGGTCGTGGCCTTTGTCCTGCCCTCCTCGTGTTCCAGGAAGGGCAAGGGAGTCGTGCGCGAAGTGGTTGCGCCGGCGGAACGCGGGACCTCCGGGCTGGGGCAGCGCCTTTCCGAGGCCGCCGCCGCCATCCGCGGCATTGGCGGTGCCGTGGAAAAAAACCGCGAACTCTCCCACGAACTCGTCCGCGTGCAGGCCGAGCTCAACCAGCTGCGAGACGTCGAGGCCGAAAACGTCCGCCTCAGCCGCGCCCTCGATTTCTACAAACCCCGCAACCATGCCATGATCCCGTGCGACGTCGTCAGCCGCAACATTAGCGGCTGGTGGAACACCGTGCGCATCGGAAAGGGATCCGCCGACGGCATCGGGGAAAACCACGCGGTGATCAGTCCCGACGGACTTGTCGGCAAAACGACCGAGGTCTCCGCGCACACCAGCGAGGTCTTGCTCGTATGCGATCCCGCCTGCCGTGTTTCCGCCAAGATCGAGCGCATCAACGCCTTCGGCCTCGTACGCGGAATGGGCGCCAACCTCAAGGGGCATCCCAAGGCCCGGATGGATTTCATCAACAAGGATGCCGACATACGCGTGGGCGACGAAGTGGTGAGTTCCGGCCTGTCCGGAACGCGCGGGGTATTCCCCAAGGGCGTCCATATCGGCTACATTGAAAAGGTCTATCGCGACCAATCAGGGCTTTTCCAATCTGCGGAAATTGCCCCGCGCGCCACCATCGGCCTGCTCGACTATGTGTTTGTCGTTTCCGATCCTGCGTTGGAGGTCAAGCCATGATGAAGCAGGTCTTGATGTTTGCCGGCATTGCTACAGGGGCGCTGGTGCAGCAGTTCCTGCCGGCTTGGCCGATGTTCGGGGGCGCCAAGTCACCGGTGATGGTGGCCTTCGTCGTCTACTATGCCCTGCACCGCGAAGAGCGTGCAATGTGGGTGGCCGTGGTTTTGGCGGTGCTGCTCCAGGACGGGCTTGATCCCGGACCTTTCGGGCCCGCGTTGCTGGCGTTTCCAATCCTTGGAAAAGCCGCAAACCGGATCCGGTTCGAAATCTTTGCCGACGGCATGGTGACGCAGGTGATTTTCGGCGCGCTCGCCGCAATGGCCGCGACTCTGGTGGCGACCCTCGTCTATGCGCTCAACGGGGAACGGCCGTTCCACTTCGGCTACGCGCTGCTGCGGATCATCGGTTCGGGTCTGTTGGGCATGGCGACGCTGCCGCTGGTTTCGCGGGCCGTCAACCAGCTGGAAGCCGCGCTTCCAAAACGCAAGGGGTATGGCTGGCAATGAAGGTGCGCCGTCAAAGAGAAGAGAGCCTGCTGGTGATCGGGGTGGCGGCCGCCCTGATGCTGCTGGGCATGGGCGTGCTGGCTTCCGAGCTTTGGAAGCTGCAGATACCGCGCAAGAGCAGCTTCGATGCCGATTTTGTGCAGCAAAGCGTGCGCCGTATCCGCCTCCCCGCTGTTCGCGGAAAAATCTACGATGCCAAGGGGGCCTGCCTCGCCGACAGCGTGCCGAACTATTGCATCGCCATCTATACCGAAGAACTGCGCGCGCCGCGCTCGGCCGTGGCCAACACGCTCGAACTCATGCACGAAATCTGGGCGCGCGTCGGCTGCGCCCCCGATATTTCCTACCGCGACATCCAGCAGCATTTCCAGCTCGCGCCCAACGAACCGCTCGTGGCGTGGAAAACACTGGACGACGAGGCGCTGGCCAAATGGCGGCGGGCTTTCGAGGACTGGACCGCCCCGCCGAAGGGTTCGAATAAACGAAAGAGCATCGCGGGGCTCGATTTGGGCAAGCCCGTGCAGGGCCGTTCGATCGTGCTGCAGACCCGCGAACTGGCGCACCGGGGCACCACCACGGCCGCCAACACGCTGGAGCTCGTCTACGAAATTTCCGAACGCATCGGCCTGCCGCGCGAGGTCACCTTCCAGGACATCAAGGACCACATCTATGCCCGCCGTCCGCTGCCGCTGATGGCCTGGAAGAACATCGACGGCTCCACCATGGCGCGCTGGGCGGACTCCTGTTCCCGCCTGGTCGGGACCGACATCTACTGCCAATCCGACCGCAACTATCCCGAAGGCGAAGCCATGGCCCACCTCATCGGCTTCACGCTCGAAGCCGACGCCGCCAGCGAAGAGAACGGCGAACGCGTCCATTTCGACCTGCGCGGCATCGAAGGCAAAAAGGGATTGGAAGGAACCTACAACCGCCTGCTCGAAGGCCAGCCGGGCAGCCGCCTGGTGCAGATCGATGTCTCCGGCTACCACCACCGCGACCTGCAGACCAAGCCGCCGAAGCCCGGCGGCGACCTCCAGCTGACGATCGACGCCAATCTCCAGCGCTTTGCCGTGGAGGCCCTGGCCATGCGCCAGGATGGCGAGCCGGACGATGTTCCGGTGCGCGGCGCGGTAGTGATCCTCGATCCGAACAATGGCGACGTGCTGGCCATGGCCAGCTCGCCTTCGTTCGATCCCAACGCCTACATGAAGTCGGCGAGGTACCGGCAGTCTTTGCAGAAGGATCCAACGAGCCGCACCTTCCACCGTGCGGTGTTCGGGCAATATCCGCCGGGCAGCACGTTCAAGCCGGTCGCGAGTTTGGGCGTGCTGGCGGAATACCCCGGCTACGGCGAAACCAACCATGTGTGCCGGGGCTCGCTGGAGGTGGCCCATCGGAAGATGAAGTGCTGGAACCATAACGGGCATGGGGAGATCAATCTGCGCCATGCGTTGATGTATTCCTGCAACGTCTACATGTTCGGGATGGCGCTGGATGTCGGCTTCAAGCCGATCCACGACATGGCGCAGCAGTTCGGCCTCGGCCAATATGCCGGGCTGTTCCCGGATCTGGAAGAGGAGCCGGTCAACAAGCAGTCGAAATACGGGAACCTGCCCGAGTCCTCCCTCAACGATATCGACCTGTGCAACATGGCCATCGGACAAGGCGCCCTTCTCGTCAGTCCATTGCAGATGGCGATGGTGGCGGCAGCGATCGCCAACGGGGGAACGCTCTACCGCCCTCGGCTGGTGCAGAAGTGGCGCACCGCGCCCGAGGCGGACTACCGCACCAACCCGACCTGGGCCATCCGGCGCATCGATGCGCCGGTCGAGGCGTTCGAGCTGGTGCGCGGCGGCATGTACGACGTGGTGCAGGATGTGGAGGGCACGGCGAAAAAGGCGCGGGTGTCCGGCATCGAAATCGCGGGGAAGACGGGCTCGGCCCAGTACAAGAAACGGGTGGATGGCGAAGTGCTTAACCGCGTGCAGACGTGGATGATTTCGTTTGCCCCGTTCCACTTGCCGCGCTATGCGGTGGCGTTCCTCGTCGAAGACGGCGTCTCCGGCGGCAACACGGTTGGTCCGCGGCTGAGCGAGCTGTACCAAAAGATTTTCGAGTACGACGGAACGCTGGCGAAGGAGGAGACCCGATGAACGGCATCACCTTCAAGCGGCTCGACTGGACGATGCTCGGAACCATCCTGGTTTTGATCGGCCTGAGCTCGACGTTCATCTATAGCGCGCAGTTCAAGTCGGATGCCGATCCGGTCGGCAACAACTATTTGAAGCAGCTGGTCTTTGCCGGCATGGGCCTGTGCGCCTACGGCGCGCTGGTTTGGTTCGACTACAAGCAGCTGGCTTCGGTCGCATGGTGGATCTACGGCGGGGCGGTTGTCCTGTTGCTGCTCGTGTTCCTTTTCCCGGAGGTGAACGGGGCGCACCGCTGGCTTCCGTTGCCGGGCTTTACGCTCCAGTCTTCGGAACTCGGAAAGATTGCGGTGGTGGTCGCGCTTGCGGCCTACCTCGCCGCGCCCGGCCGCGACGTGGATGACTGGAAGACCTTCTACAGCTGCGGCGCGATCGTCGGCCTGCCGTTCCTGCTGATTGCGGCCGAGCCGGATTTGAGCACGTCGCTGACGCTCGCGCCGATCACGCTGGCGATCATGCTCCATATGGGCGTCCAGCGAAAACTGCTGCTTATCGGTTTGGCGGTCGTACTGGTGCTCGTGGCGGTCGTCTGCTTCTGGATCAAGTTCGAGACCTCCCCGGAAATCGAGGCACTGTCCCCGGCCGAGCGCCCCAGGATCGTGCTGCCGCACATGCCGTTCATGGAAGACTACCAGAAGGGGCGCATCAAGGTGTTCCTCACCAAGGATCACGATTTGGCCGATGCCGGCTGGAACAAGTTGCAGTCGCAGATCGCGGTGGGCTCCGGCGGACTGCGCGGCAAAGGCTATCTTCAGGGCGCGCAGAACAACCTAGGGTTCCTGCCCCGGACGGTGGCTCCGACGGATTTCATCTTCTGCGTGGTGGCGGAAGAGACCGGTTTTGTGGGCGGGGTAGTCTTTATCCTGCTCTACAGCGTGTTGTTGGGAAGATGTATGTGGGCCTCGGTGAGGTCCCATGATGAGTTTGGGCGGCTCATGGCGCTGGGTATCGGCGTCATGTTGTTCTGCCATGTGTTTGTGAACATTGCGATGACCATCGGCGTTTTGCCGATAACGGGTCTGCCGTTGCCTCTGATGAGCTACGGCGGCTCGTTCATGGTGAGTACCATGATCGCACTCGGCCTGGTGCAAAGCGTGTACCAGCGCCGTAGGATAAGATAAGGAGATAAGGTTATGTTTGAGAAATTGAAAAAAATCGGGGGCGGTGGCGCCAAGCGTGAGAAGAAGGAAATCCTGATCAACATCGAGCCGCTCGAAACGCGCGTGGCCGTGCTGGAGGATGGTCGGCTCGAAAACTTCCACATTGAACGGCAGGAGGACAACCGCATTGTCGGCAGCATCTTCAAGGGCAAGATCCAGAACCTGGAAGACGGCCTGCAGGCGGCCTTTGTCGATGTCGGCCTCAAGAAGAACGCCTTCATCCACTATTGGGATATGATTCCGGAAGACGCCGCGCGCCTCGAACGCGAGGAGGGCGTCCGCGCCAAGAGCTCCACGCACCGGCGCAAGAAATACAAGCCCGGCGAAATGCAGAAGATCTTCCCCGTCGGTTCCGAGATCATCGTGCAGGTCACCAAGGATGCCATCGGCACCAAGGGGCCGCGCGTTACCGCCAACCTCAGCATCCCCGGCCGCTTCCTGGTCATGATGCCCGGTACTCAGCTCAAAGGCATCTCGCGCAAGATCGACGACGTCAAGGAACGCAACCGCCTCAAGAAGGTGTTGCAGCGGCTCCCCATTCCCGAAAACATCGGAGTGATTGTCCGCACGGCCGGCTCCGGCACGAAAAAAACCAGCTTTGTGCGCGATGCCCGTACGCTGTTTGAAATCTGGAAAGACATCGAAGAAGGCATGAACAATAAACCCGCGCCCTGCACCCTCTACAGCGAGCCCAACCTCGCCGAGCGCGTCGTGCGCGACTACCTCACCGAGGACATCGACCGCATCTACATCGACAGCCGCGAAATGTTCGAGCAGACCCGCCAGGTCATCGCCAAGTTTTCGCGCCGCACGCGCAACTGGGTGCAGCTCTACGCCGGCGAAGAACCGATCTTCGACTACTTCGACGTTGAAAAGCAGATCGAATCCGCCTATCGCCGCAAGGTCTGGATGAAGTCCGGCGCCTACCTGATCTTCGACGAAACCGAAGCGCTCATCGCCATCGACGTCAACACCGGTCGCCACAAGGGTAGCAAGTCGCAGGACGAATCCATCCTGCAGGTCAACCTCGAATCGGCCGAGGAAGTCGCCCGCCAGCTGCGCCTGCGCAACGTCGGCGGCCTCGTCATCGTCGACTTCATCGACATGAAATCGAAGCGCGACCAGATGGCCGTCTACCGCGTTCTCAAAGAAGCGCTCAAGAAGGACCGCGCGCGCACCAACGTCCTGCAAATCTCGCAGCTCGGCTTGCTCGAAATGACCCGCCAGCGCGTGGAAGAAAGCATCTACACCTCGTCGTACACCGACTGCCACTATTGCAGTGGCCGCGGCATGGTGAAGTCGCCGCTCTCCATGAGCGTCGAGATCCAGCGGCGCGTCAGCGAGGGCATGCGCAAGGACCGCAACGGCACGCATTCCATGCGCATCACCGTCAACCCGACCGTGCTCGACCGCCTGCGCAAGGAAGACGAAGCCGCGCTGATCGACCTGGAAGCCAAGTTCAAGGGACACCTCACGTTTGTCTCCGACTCCCACTTCCACATGGAAGAATTCACCATCACCAACGACGACAACGGCAAGGTCCTGTTCACCAGCATCGAACCGTCGTAGAGGGAAGCGATGCCTGGTGAAAGATGAGGAGATTTGGCTCTGCAATGTGGCATGGGCTTCCAGCCCATGGCCACGGGCAGGGTGCCCGTGCCACGGCGGAGGCGCTTGGTTCCGCCCGGTCGGGTGACGAAACCGCGCCGACAGCATCTTTGCGGATTGATAAGCGGCTATCGCATATCCATACTCCCCTGCATGAATCGGGGGTTTTCATGATCGACGGCGAATATCTGGAGCAGCTGACCTCCCTCCACATGAACAAGGCTGGCGGGTGCGCCAGTCCGCATAAGGCTCGGTTGCGCGCTTTGGAACCGTATGGGCCCCGTATGTCTTCGGCCGACAAACGTCCCGTGGGGTGCGCGTATGAAACATGGCGAAAATACTACTGGAGGAATCAACGGCTCCTGAATAGCTACCGGCAACCCAAAGCCCTCGAAGAGGAGTTTCTTGAAAACGGCGGCATGCGCGAAAAAACGACCCGCATGCGCACCGAACGCCAACATCGACAATGACAGGAAACGCAACCCATCTGGCCGAAGAAAAGCGGGAATGGAGAACATGATGGTTCAAAGCAACCAGGAACTGGTGATCTACAAGAGCAAGGACGGCACGGTTCGGCTGGATGTCCAGCTGGAGCAGGAAACCCTCTGGCTATCGCAGGCGCAATTGGCGCAGCTTTTCTGCACGGAACGAAGCGTCATCACCAAACACCTTCGCAACACATTCAATACAAAGGAGCTGGACAGGAATTCAGTCTGTGCAAAATTTGCACATACTGCCGCTGACGGGAAGACCTACCAAACCCAGTTCTACAATTTGGATGCCATCATTTCCGTGGGCTACCGGGTCAATTCAAAACGCGGAACGGAATTCCGCATCTGGGCCACCAACGTGCTCAAACAGCACATTGTCCAGGGCTATACGGTCAACGAAAAGCGGCTCAAGCAGTTGGGTCAGGTCGTCAAACTGGCGTCCGACATTTCCAAACGGAAACAACTGAGCGGCGACGAAGCCTCCATCCTGCTGCAGACCGTCTCCGAATACGCCGGCGCGCTTGACCTGCTCGACGACTACGACCACCAGCGCGTGACCCTCGGCAAAACCTCCAAGCGCAAGGCCAAACCGGTTTCCTACGAGGAGGCCATGAAGTTGGTTGACGCCATGCGGAAGAAGTTTGGCGATACCGCCGTGTTCGGCAAGGAAAAGGACCAAAGCCTGCACAGCTCGCTCAACGCCGTCATGCAGGGTTTCGACGGCAAGGACGACTATCCCTCCGTCGAGGAAAAGTCCGCCCACCTCCTCTAGTTCCTCGTCAAGAACCACA
>JAIPJC010000002.1 GCA_021734345.1 Kiritimatiellales bacterium
GGCGATCTCGATCGCGACAGCGTCGTGCGCGCTAGCGCGCTGATCGTCGCCGCGGAAATCGCGGAGATCGAAGGCAGCCGCGATCTCAACGTTCGCCTTAATCTTTGCACCGCCATCAGCGAGGTTTGGCTCGACGAGCTGTTCCCGGACGACATGGAAGAGAAGGTCGAGGCGGTATTCGATCCGGTCTTGAAGCGCGTGGTTTCCAAGCAGTGGAAATCGTTCCGCGGACTTGAGTTGCATGCGCGGATGGTGCAGGAGGTCGATCCGCAGCAGGCGGCGGAAATCATGGCCGAGGAGGTGTTGTCCGGTCGGCTTGAACTGCTGAAGTGGGACGAGCAGGTGGAAAACTGGATTGCGCGCGTCAATTGTTTGGCGGCGGGGTGTCCCGACTATGGAATTCCATTCATCGACGCAGAAGCGCGGCGCGCCATGGTGCAGGAGATCTGCCTCGGAGCCGTCTGCAAGCGCGACCTGAAAGACCGGTCGGTATGGAAGGTGGTCAAGTCGTGGCTGTCGCCCGTGCAGTTGGAGATGGTGGAGAAGCAGGCGCCGGAGCGGATACAGCTGCCGAGCGGGATCAGCGCCAAGGTGCGCTACGAAGCGGACCAGCCGCCCGTGGTTTCGGCGACGATCCAAAAGCTCTACGGACTGGAAGAGGTTCCAAGGATTGGATTCGGCCGGATCCCGGTGGTGGTCGAAGCGCTCGCTCCGAACCAGCGGCCCCAGCAAAAGACGCAGGACATGAAATCGTTCTGGGCCAACACCTATCCGGTGCTGAAGAAGGAGTTGAAGGGACGCTATCCCAAGCATGACTGGCGCTAAAACAGAACCGCTTGCCGAGAATGTACAAGGATGGGCGGTAGTTCTACAAGACGGCGGGCATTAATCATGTAATGTGCTGTACGACTGTTGGTCCACGTTTCGTCCATTGGAGGACTTGATACAACCCGGAGAGTACCGCATGAGAATGATTTCGAACCCATCCCGCCGTGGCGTACTGGCCGCCGGGGCCGCCCTTGCCGCCTTCAACCTTGTTCCCGGATCCGTTCTGGCGCAGGCCGCGAACAAGAAGAAACAACAGGAAGACCTTCCGCAGCTGCCGCCAAGCGAACGACTCAATCTTGGGTTTGTGGGAGCCGGGGGAAAGGGCTCGCAGAATATCCGCGGATGTTCGGCGCACAATATCTCTGCGCTATGCGACGTGGATGCGGTTCGGGCGGCGGATATATTCAATAAACATCCAACGGCCAAGCGGTTCGACGATTGGCGCGTTTTTCTCGACAAGGAAGCGAAGAACCTCGACGCGGTGGTGGTGTCAACACCCGACCACAACCATGCGATCGTAACCATGGCGGCGATGCAGCTGGGCTTGCCCGTCTACTGCGAAAAGCCGCTCACCCGCACTATTTCCGAAGCACGCGCCTTGGCGGAGTATGCGCGCAAAAACAAGATTGTCACCCAGATGGGCAACCAGGGTCATGCTACCGAAGGCGCCCGCATGACGAACGAGTGGATCCAGTCCGGCCTGCTGGGCGAAATCCGCGAAGTGCATTGCTGGACCAATCGGCCTATCTGGCCGCAAGGCATCGTCCGCCCGGCGGCGGAGCCGGTTCCTTCCACGATGAACTGGGACGTGTGGCTCGGCCCGGCGCCGCAGGCTCCGTACAACCACGAGATCGCCCCGTTCAATTGGCGTGGGTTCTGGGACTATGGCGCAGGCGCGCTGGGCGACATGGGCGCGCACATCATGGATCATCCGGTGTGGGCGCTCGGTCTCGGCGCTCCGTTGGGCGTGGAGGCAGAGTTCGAACGTGCCAATCCCGCCAGTGCAAAGGACTCCTTCCCCGTCTCCACGATCATCACCTACCAGTTCGCGGCGCGCGGCAAACTGCCTCCGGTGACCTTGAAATGGTACGATGGAAAAAACCTGCCGCCGCGACCGGAGGCGTTGGAGGCGGAACGCACTATACCCGGCAGCGGAGTCATCTACTATGGCAGCAAGCATTGCATGATGCACAGCAGCCATGGCGGAACGCCGCGTATTTTCCCGGAAGTGGAAATGCAGGAAGTCGCCAAGGGCGGACTGCTCCCGCCCAAAACCATTACGCGCTCTCCGGGGCACTACGAGGAATGGCTCCAGGCGGTGAAGGACAAGGATTACGAAGGGACGAAGTCGAAGTTCGACTATTCCGGACCGTTGACCGAGACCATCCTGCTCGGTTGCGTCGCCACGCGTGTTGGATCAGGCATCAAACTTGCGTGGGACAGCGCAAGCATGAAGACTAACAACGATCTCGCCAACCGGTATGTCCACCACGACTACCGCAAGGGCTGGTCGTTATAGCGATGGATCGGGAATCGGGGTCTCGCTCCCGGTTCGTCGTTCGGGGCATACGCCGATAATTTCGGGAACGGCGCCGCCGGCGCGGATCACCTGGATGCAGTCGCCGATTCTCAAATCCATCGCCCGGATATGCGCGAGATTGTGCAGCGTTGCGTTCTGAGTCGTGGCTCCTTGAAGTTCGACCGGTTCAAAGCGGGCGATGGGGGTTGATTTTCCGGTGGCACCGCGCGCCCAATCGACGCCCAGCAACCGGGTCTCCACTGGCCTGTCCTTGTATTTCCTGGCCAATGCGCCGTGCGGATGGTGCGCGGTTGCCCCGAGGTGTTCAAAGGCCGCGCGGTCATCCAGTTTAATGACGACTCCATCGGTCGGAAACAGAAAGCCCGCCCGCTGTTGGTTCAGTGCGGCGACGGTCGAGAGCACGTCGGATGCGGCCACGGTGCGGCTCTCGATGGTTGGCAGTCCGACGGATTCCAATAGAGCCAGGGCTTCGGTGTGCGTGGCGGGCATCGGTTCGGTGGCGAGCACGTCAAACAGCTGGATGGCGAGTCCGCGGTTGGCGATTTCGGCGTAGTCGGACAGGTTGAGCGTTCCAGCCGCGGTGTTGCGCGGGCTTTTAAGTGGAGACTGCCCGGTTTCGGCCCGCCGCCGGTTGAGGGCCTCGAACGCGGGGAAGGGAAGCAGTACCTCGCCGCGCACGTCGAGTTGTGCGGGGGCATTGGTCAGCGCAACGGGCACGACTCCGCTGGCGAGAATGGCCGATGTGACATCCACGCCCGTTTTTCCATCGCCTCGGGTGGCGGCCTGCACGAGCAAGCCATCGCAATAGCTCAACACGACCGTCAGGCCGTCGATCTTGGGTTCGACGCAGTAGAGGAGGTTGGTGCCGCAGTTTTCGAGGAAGGTTTCGACGGCCTCGTCGGTATAGGCTTTCTGAAGGCTCAGGATCGGGATGGCGTGGACAACGTGATTCGATGGTTCAGAAGGTGGCGCTCCGACCGGGGATGCGGAGGCCAGTTCGGGATACTCCGCCGCGAGTCGGTCATATTGGGAGCGCAGGGCATCGTACGCCGCATCGCTCATGAGCGACGAATGATGGTTGTAGTAGGCCTCGTCGGCCTGCCGCAGAATCAGCCGCAGGTTGTCGGCCTGCTGTACGAAGGAGAGCGGCGCGGCGGAGCACGACAGATGGACGACGATAAAAAACAAGAGCACGTTGCGCATGGCTGAATGTTCCTTTTTAATTTAACGAATAAAAAGAAAGTATTCAGTAAGGCGAGATTTGTAAACGATTGTTTTCCGCTGAAAAAGCTAGAAGCTGTAGCGTACGCCGAGGTTGACGTTGCTGTCGTTTTGGAACTGGCCGAAGAAGGTGTAGTCGTGTTCGCCGAGGAAAATGTTTCCGTTGGCGGTAAGTGTCCAGTGGTCGGACAGTTTATAGGTCGCGGCGGGGCGCAGGTAGGCGTCTTGGTCGCTGGGCGAGTAGAAGGTGAAAAGGCTGAGTACCAGGTTTTGGTTCATCAGCATCTGCGTCAGGCGCAAGGTGAGTACATGGCGGAATTCATCGCGCGCGGTGCCGGGAGGAACGCCCGCCTCGTACTTCCCGTGATCCATCATCCATTCGACGTAGTACTGTGCGCCCGCTGAAAGGTTTTTCACCACTTCGCGCTCGTAGCCGGTCAGGAAACGGGCTTCCGAATTGGGGACATACGGATTGGTTCCGCTTGTGTCTTCGCGCGAATCGTAGTAGCCCGCCTCGGCATTGACGAGGCCGCTTCCGAGCGCGCCCTGCACGCTGGCGCCATAGACGTCGAGGCGAGGGAAATAGTTGTTGCCCGTGCCCGGATCAAACCCGGTCGGGCTTTTCCAGAAGCCGTGGTAGGCATAGAGCGCCGCCTCGTAGCTGAGGATCGGCCGGTAGAAGCGTGCAGAGATTTCATCGTCCTTGAACCAATCGTCGCGGCGGTTGGCATCGACCGGTTGATTCTGCCCGACAAGGGATGTTCCGTTCCAGTAGGAAACGCGGCGACCGTCGACGTAGCGGTCGGCATCCATGCGCGGGGTATAGGCAATGTCGAAGCTGCCGATGCTCGGAAAAAAGCTGGCGAAGACCGCATCCGACGGAGCCTTCAGATATTCCTCGTCGCGTCCGAGCAGGAACGAGTTCCAATCCTTGGGAAACAGGTCGTTGATGAACAGCAGGTCGCCCGTTCCCCAGGTGAGGATCTGGCGGCCGATCTTCAAGTCGGAGCTGGTTGCCGGGGAAAAGAGCACGTTGAGTTCGCGCAGGTCGGCAAAGCCGTCGCCATTCTCCAGATCGACGTTGCCGCGGTCGGTGGCGAGATCGTCGTAGACGAAGTCGGTACGCGCGTTGAACTCGCCCCAGTCGAAGTAGGTCTTCGAATCGAGTTGGAGGCGCAGTTCCGTCAGGCTCCGGTCGTCCTCGTGCGGATCGTTCTGCGTTCGAACCCCCGCGCGTCCATCGACGAAGCCGTGCAGCTCGGTATCTGCCGCATGTGCTCCTGTTGTCAGGAGCAATGCGGACAGAAGGCTATAGCCCATAGGCTTTAGGCTTTGGGTCGTTTCTTTCAAGCGGGTTTTCATGATCAATCCTCCCTAAAGCCCAAGGCCTAAAGTCCATAGCCTATTTCGTTACTTCGCGCGGCGGCCTTCTCAGGAAGCGTTCGGTGAAGATGTTTTCGTCGAGGCCGATGTTGTATTCGATGTTGTTGAACGTGTTGACCGTGGAGCCGCCGGTGTTGAGGTCTTTCACGACGGATTCGGTCACGGTCGGGAAGCCCTGTATGGTTTCAACCTTGGTGGCCTCGACGGTGCGGTAGAGCTTGCCGTTCTTGTCGAAGTATTCCGCTGCGCGCGGCAGGAACGTATCCTTGTCGATCTTGACGGTGTAGGTCGAAAACTCGACGTCGCCGGGTTTCTTCGGCGTGTTCTTTACGACATACTGCGTGCCGGTGGTTTCAACCAGCTCGTGCGTGTCTTCGTTCAGGTTTCGGCCGGAAACGTCTTCATAGACGAAGTCGGAGCCGACGAACGACGTGCGCTTGTCGCCGGGCGCGATGCTGCGTTTGAGGTTGAGCGCCGGCAGCCACATCCAGCGGCTGTCGTCCTTGCCTTCCGCCACTTCCTTCCAGACGAGGAAGACCTGCTTGTAGAGGTCGGCGGGTTCCTTGAAGTAGACGTAGAACTTCTGGCTTCCGCCTTCGGTGTTCATGCGCAACAGCGCAAACTTGCGCGTCCGGGTGGAGCCGCTCTTGTCGATAATGTTCATCTCGACCTCGGCGCGGCCGTCCTTGCCGGCATAATACGCCGCCGTGTTGGCCTTGTTTACGATTTCGTCCACGGAGAGTTCTGCAAAACTGCTCGCGGCCAATCCCAGCAGTACGGATGTCATGATTGTTTTCTTCATTTCTAGTCCTCCTTCGAGACTTCGGGTTTGAACAAATATTTCTTCAATGCGGTGATGAGCGCGGCGAGAATGAACAGGGTGGCGAGCCACGACACCGCCATGATGGTGGCGAGGAAGAAGCCAACGGTCTTGTAGGGCACGAGCGGCGCGAACAGCAGCGGCGTGAAGCCGATTGAGATAATGATCGCGTTGCGGCTGATCGCGATTGCCGGCTCCTGGAACATGAACGGAATGGCTTCCTTCCAGCTGCCATGTTGCTTGGTCAGCTCCTTCGCCCGTTCAAGGAAGTGGATCGCAAAGTCGACGCTCAAGCCCAGTGTCAGCGAGGAGAGCACGGCAACGGGCATGTCGTAGTCCTTGCCGACGAGGCCGATCAATCCGTAGATGAAGGTGATCGTGACGCTCAGCGGAATCATGGCCAGCAGGCCATAAAGCGGCGAGCGGAACAGCACCATCATCATGATCAGCACGACGACGAAGCTGCTCAGCAGCGAGTTCATCATGCCGGCGACCATCTTGTCCTGCCACACGACGTTGAGATAGGTCAGCCCCGCCCAGCCGACATCGAGCTTGGTCGGAGCGGGATTCTCCTCCATCCATTTTTCGGTGGCGGCGACCACGGCTTCCATGTCGGTGTTGTCGCCACTCTTCAACTGGATCCAGAGGTTCACTTCGTTGTAGTCCTTGGTGACGAGGTGGAAGAGGCTGTCCTTCTTCTTCATGCCTTCAAGCTGGGAGAAGACCTGCGCCACGGCGGACGGGTTTGGTGAAATGGCGTAGAATGCACGGTTGCGTTCCATCGGCGCTTCGGCGGAATAGTTGAGCTCATAGTTGGCCTTCTTGAGCGCGTCGACGGCGGAACTGGTTTTTCCAACGGTTGGAATTTCCTTGAGGAACGCCTGCAGCTTGCCGACATACGCCAGCATCTCCGGCTGCTTGAAGGCGGGCGCATTGGCGTTGGCGCGCATCTCGAACAGGAAGTCGACAAAGGAGAGCGCGCTGTTTTCGTCGATGATCGACAGGGCCTTGTCTTGCAGATCCGCGCCTTCCAGATTTTGGAAGCCGAGCATCCGTTCGGCAAAGGTTTTGCGCGAGGCCTCGTCGCCCTTTTCGGCGATGGCCGCGGCCAGTTTTTCGTAGGTCAGGCCTGCGGGGTCGAGATAGTTGATGGCATCGCCTAGGCTGTTCCATGTGCCGGAAACGGTTGCGTCCAGCACGGCGGCTTGATCGGTCAGCTGGGCGTAGCAACGGTCTTCATCCTTAGGGTCTGCGGAGTCGAGCAGTGACAGGAACTTTCCCGTCGCCACCGGCTGGGTTGCGCCAAACCGTGCAAGGGCGGCGGTGCGCATGGTGGCGATCTGTTCGGCGCAGGTGGACAGCTGGATCTGCTCCGGCTTGAGCGTGAGGTAGGCGGTATAGGTTCCGGCAAAGTGGTCGTTGAGCACGCGGTCGGCCACGCGGATGCGGTGGTTCTGCGTAAACCATTTGACCGGGTTGTCGTTGACCTTGATCGTCGAGATGCCAAAGGCCGAGAGGGCGATGATGAACAGGGTGAAGGCGAGGATCAGTTTCCAGCGGCGATAGGAAACGCGGCCGAAGCTGCCGAGCACGTGGCCGAGCATCCCGTGGCTGTGCGTTTCGGCTTCCGGCTTGAGCTGGTCGAGCATCTTGGTGCGGACGAAGAGCATGATGTAGGCGGGGATAAACGTCATCGTCAGCACCCATGCCAGCGCGACGCCGAAGGCGACGTGCAGGCCGAACACCTTTACCGGCGGGATCGGCGTCGTGGCCAGCGAGGCAAAGCCGGCGATGGTCGTGAGCGAGGTGTAGAGCATCGGCATGAAGAGGTGCCCGATGATGTGCTTGATGGTTTTCGCCTTGTCGCGGTAGATGTGGTAGCTGTCGAAAAACTCGCTGAGAATATGCACGGAGTCGGCCACCGAGATCGGCATCAGGAAGATGGCGATCATGGAGCTCATGATGTGTACCTTGAACCCGAGCCCGATCAGCAGGCCCATGGTGGCGACGACACTGATGATGGCAACGATCATCGGCGCAATGATCAGCGAGATGCGACGGAAGAAGAAGAGTAGCAGCAGGAAGATCGCCAGTCCGGCCAGCGGCGCGGAGGTGGCCATCTGTACGAGCATTTCGACGCCGAAGGTATCCTGCGCCACCGGCTGGCCGGTGATGTACACCTGATCGCCGCCGCTCCATTCCCCGGTCAGGTTTTCGACGAGGTTGGCCACGTTGTAGGAGTAGGTTTTTGCACGGATTGGAATATAGAGGGCGATCGCCTTGCCGTCCTCCGAAACGAGCGTGCCCTTGTAGAGCGGGTTGTTCATCGCGTCGTCGCGAACCACCATCGCCTCTTCGCGCGTTCGCGGCGCATGCTCCATTAGATACTCGATCTTCAGCTGCCCGTGGTCGGCCTGCTTGATGTTGTCGACGACGCTCGGACTGATGATTTCCTTGGCGATGATCGCGGAGGTGCCGTCGGCATCGAACAGGCGGTTGACGTCGTTGCTAAAAACCTTGGCGAGCGCGCGCTTCCATGCACTGGAGGGCTCCAGTTGCGGTGCGAATGGCTTGCCGTCGCGATCCACCTCCGGTAGTCCTGCGGAATTCCGGTGAAGGCTGACCAGCTCCTTGGTGAGGGCGTCGATCCGGCCGAGGGTGTCGACGTTGAAGATCCCGTCGGCGTTCTTGTCGTTGACGATGCGGAGGATGACGAAGTCGTAGAGGTTGTACTTGGCCTTGACCTGGTTGTGGAAGACACGGATGTATTCATCCTCCGCGAGCATGTTTTCCGGATCGTTGTCGAAGGAAACCTTTGGGAACTGCGCGCCGAAAAAAACCGTGATCGCCACGGACAGAATCATGATGATCCACGGGAACCGGACGCTGAAACTGGTCATTCTAAGTCGTTTCATGAATATCTCCTCGGGGGAACGTAAACCCTTATAAATTCATACGGAATAAATGTCTATCGATTGTTTTCACAGCACGAGCAAATGCAGTTGAGCAAGGCAATGGGGCGGTGGTCGGCGATCGAATACCAAACCGCTTTGCCGCGCCGTTCGGTTTTCAGCAATCCAACGCGGCGCATGTGGTTAAGGTGCTGCGAGGTGGCCGATTGGGCGAGACCAAGATATTCGGAAATGTCGCACACCGGCAGCTCGTCGGCCGTGTTGAGCAGATCAACGATCCGCAGCCGCGCCGGATGCGCCAGCGTCCGCAACATATCCGCCGCCTGGCCGACCGCTTCCGGCGCCATCTTTTCGAGTGAGCAATTCAAAACTTTTGCTTTCATGGCCATCAACATATTCAAATATTTGAATATGTCAACACGTTAAAACATAAAATATTTCTAATGTTGCGTGCCGGGGTGGCCCGTCCTAGGTTTGCGACTCGATGCTTGGAATCCTGCCTGCGGTGTGACGAAACCATCGGGTCGGGTGTAGTACAGATGGACATGGCCATGGAAGAACGGACAGACCAGGAGCTGGTGCAAGGCGCGCTGGATGGAAACAGGTACGCTTTTGCGGAGCTGGTCCGGCGGCATCAGGATGCGGTGTTCGGCTTGGCCGTGAGCATGACGCGCAACCGGGAGGACGCGGCGGACATGGCACAGGATGCATTTATACGGGCGTACAACAAGCTGGGGCAGTACAATCCGGACCATGCCTTCAAATCGTGGATACTGCGCATCTGCGCCAACCTCACGAAAAACATGTTCCGCTCGCGGATGTTGCGGCGCAGCGCGGAGGAAAAGCACCTGAAAGAGACTGAAATTGCGGGTGAAGCGGTAGAACCCGACTTCCATGCCTTGGAAGCGGCGCTGGCGCAGCTTCCGCCGAAACTGGGTGCGCCGTTGCGGCTGAAGCATATGGAAGGACTGTCGTACGACGAGATTGCGAAGGTGCTTGGCATCGGCGTGAGCGCGGCGAAGATGCGGACCATGCGCGCGCGCAACCAGTTGTTGGAGATCTTGCAGCCATGAAAAATGAAAAACAGTTGATCGGGCAGTTGGAACGGCACCGGACTCCGGCGCCGGAGGGTTTCGCGGATCGGGTGATGGAGGCGCTGCCGCATCGCCGGACAAAACGCGCGATGGAATTTTGGCCGACGCACGGACGGTGGATCGCCCCGGCCTTTGCCGGAGCGGTGGCGGCATTGTTGGTGGTCTTTGCGGTCGGGCATTTCAACCAACCAGCGGTGGCGCAGCCGCAGGTGGCGTTCCATTTCGAGTTGCATGCGCCGGGGGCAGATCGCGTGGAGTTGCTGGGGACGTTCAACAATTGGAAGTCGGGGGACATTGTCTTGAACGGTCCCGATGCGTCGGGGCACTGGACGGCGGACGTGATGTTGCCGGAAGGGCGGCATGAATATGTTTTCCTGGTGGATGGCGAACGCTGGGTGGCCGACCCGAAGGCGGCGACGCACCGGCCGGATGGTTTCGGCCGCGTGAATACGGTGATCAAGGTTTATGATGATGACAACAATGCATAGAATGGTCTTGGCTGGATTGCTGTTCTGCGGCACGGCGTGGACGGACGATTCCAAGGATTGGAAGGCGCTGCGGGAGAAGAACCTTAAGCTTGGTCTGGATACCGAGCGGGTCGACCAGACGTTGGGCCAATGCCGCAAGAACGGGATCACGGCGCAAGAGGCCGAAGCGCTGCTTGGCCCGGTTTGTGCCGCCAAGGCCGAAGCGCTGCCGACCGAATGCATCTTCGTTAAAATTGAAGAAGGATTGGCGAAACAGGTGGATGCGCCCAGAGTGGCCGTGGCGGCCGAAGCCCGTTTGGATTGCCTGCGCCGAGCCGGACGAATGGTTTCGAATGTTCGCTGCGGTCGTGGCGGCGACCAGCAGCATCTGGTCATGCATACGTGCATGGCGCTGGAAAGCGGACTGCCCGACGCGGTGCTGCAAGAACTTTTCAATCGACCCGCAGGCTTCCGCTATGGACGCCTCATCCATGTAGTCGAGGCGGGTGAGACGTTGCAGTTGGCCGGACTTGAGCCGCAGCAAACCTTGCATATCATGAACGATTGCCTCGACCGCGATCTCGACCGCGCCGAACTCATGCGCGCCGTTGATTTTATTATAGCGGAGCACGCCAATGGTCGCGATTTCCAGTCGATCCACGATGACCTTTGGATCCATTCCGACTAATCCGGTTTGTCCTTTCGCCTTCCCATGTGACGAATCTGCCTGTCCGGGGTGTACAGCCTACCGAACAGGGGAAACCAAACAACAGGAGGTCTAGAATGAAGATAGGATACATCATGGCCATCGTGGCGGGCATTGCTCTCTCAGCAGCAATGGCAGAAGCCAAGGGTGGGAATGGCAGTGGCAACGGCGGCGGCAAAGGCGACCAATCCCGGACACAGGAACGCCGGCAGGATTGCGTGCAAGACTGCACTCAAAGTGGACCGCAGGACAAGACGCAGACCCAGCAGCGCCAAAAAGACCAGACCAAAACACAAGCCCGGGATGGCTCTTGTAGCAGATAGCGATTGGTGCATGCCGATATGGGATGCGGCCGCCCTGCTTAAATGCGACGAAGCCGCAGATCCGTGTGTATGGCCGGTGTAGAGAGGGGAACAACAACCAAGGAGAAAAGGAAAATGAAGATAAAACTGATCATGACAATCGTGGCAGGCATCGCGCTAACAACCATCTTGGTCCAAGCCCAAGGTAGTGGCACTTGCGACCGGGTCTGCAAGAAGGATTGCATTGCCGCTACGGCTTGCGATCAGCAATGCAAGCAAGACTGCACGAAAGGTAAGCAGCAGGCTCGCGACCAGGACAAGAGTGGCTCCCAGGATCAGACGAAAGCAAAGGCTCGCGACGGTTCATGCGGTAAATGATGAACGCCGCATGTCGATGAGGAGGGGAACGTGTTCGCGTTCCCTTTTTTTTGTCGATGTGACGCATCCCTTGCCGCGCGTGTACTACCGGAAATAGGGGAATCATAACCAAGCAGGACGCCATCCTGGGTCGCTAAGTCAATCTCGAGGGAGGAAGTTCCAGCCATTGGAATTTTCCAATGGTTGGAACGATTCATGAAACCGCTTATGTACAAGCAGAGGCCAGCCTTTCCCGCACTCGTAGGTGCGGGTGCCAGTTTGTTGGCGGGATTGTTTTGCTTCGCCATGATTTACCGGCGCGTGGAGAGCGGTGAGATCGGTTCTGAAAAATTGACCGCGCTCATTCTCGTGTCGATTGCAACCTCCGGCATCTTTCTCATCGCCGCCTTCGCCCGCTACCAGTTTATCCACCTCTGGAAAAAGCCTTCCCGGCATCCATCTGGCAGGCGCAAATAGGTTTCGTGGCGGGTGCGATATTTCGTTGGCCAAATTATTTTTTGGGGATCCGTAAATCCTTATTATATACTACGGGTTTGAGTTGCCTCTCCTGGGAATCCTTCCAGCATTGAACGGCGAAAAAAATAGTGAGTTTTCGCCATGTATATTTGTTTTCGTGTTTGGAGTCGTCTTGCGGTAGTGATTGAAATATAGTGGTTTACAAATTATATGTCCGTGCTAGATTCTGCCCGCCTATATAAAGAGGAGGGCTTGATGAAACTGTGGTTTGTCGTGTTGGGATTCGTCGTTTCGTTGTTTTTTTCGGCACCGGTGCATGCGGCCGAGTGGCAGGTCTTGGGTGGAAACGACCTCGGCATGCACTGCATGGACGGCCTCGATTTTTCGGTCTTCTCGATTCTTCCGCCCTACAACACGTTCCACGTCCAGGTCATCCACAACGGGCGGCTGGTAACCACCAACACCGGACTCGTGGTCACCTACGAAGCGGTGGCCGATCCCGACGGATCGATCAATACAACGACGGCCAACAAGGTCAACTTCTGGGAAAACGTCGCCGACATGTTTGGCGGGCAGCCACCGGACGATACCGGTCTGGCCGGGTTTGCCATGCCGGGCATCGCCAATATTCCGCAGCATATGGAATTCCACGGCGACCAAAACTGGTTCACCGGCGAAGGCGTTCCGATCTCGCCGTTCGACGATGCAGGCAAAGTGAACTACTACCCGATGATGAAAATCGTGGTGCGCGATTCCATTGGAACCCTCCTGACCTCGACCAAGATCGTGCTGCCGGTTTCCGATGAGATGACCTGCTCCGCCTGCCATCTCTCCGGCAGCGACGGTGCCGCCATGCCGCTCGTCGGCTGGCGCTGGCATCCGGATCATGCCAAGGACATCAAGCTCAACATTCTGCGGCTGCACGACGAAAAGCAGGCGGGCAATCCGGCTTATTTCCAATCGCTGGCAGGCCAGGGCTACAATACCAACGGTCTCTACCAAGCCGTGGTCGTCGATGGCACCGCCATCCTCTGTGCGCGCTGCCACCAGTCGAATGCGCTGCCCGTCACCTCCGATACGAACACCGTGACGGCCCTGACCCATGTGATGCATTCCCATCATGGTCAGGTGGTCGATCCGGCGAACGGCATGATTCTCGACGACTCCAACAACCGCGACTCCTGCTATCGATGCCATCCCGGCTCATCCACCCGCTGCCTCCGCGGGGCGATGGGCGCGGCGGGGGCCGCCGATGGCGGCCTCGCCATCGGGTGCCAGAGCTGCCACGGCACGATGAGTTCCGTCGGCGAGGTTTCGCGCAACGGTTGGTTCGAAGAACCGAAGTGCCAAAGCTGCCATACCGGTACGGCCCTCAACCACAACCCCGGCCCGATCCGCTTTTTGACGGTGTTTGAACCGAACGGAACAGAGCGTGTGGCGGTGAACAACACCTTTGCGCATCCAACAAACATGCTTTACCGCTTCTCCACCGGACACAGCGCAATGCAGTGCTCGGCCTGCCACGGTTCGCCGCACGCGATCTTCCCTTCGTCGCATGCGAACGACAACATCCGGAATATCGACATGCAGGGGCACAAGGGAACGGTCGTTGAATGCCTCGCCTGCCACACATCGCAACCGCTAACCTTCAACGGCGGCCCGCACGGAATGCATCCGGTTGGCGATACGCCTTTTGCCGTCAAGCGCGACGGCTTTCCGGAAACATGGTTCCATGGCCAAGTCCACGACAACGGCATCGGTACCGCGTCATGCAGGAACTGCCACGGCACAGACTACACAGGTACCGTGCTCTCGCGTTCGCAGGCCGACCGCACCATAGTGGTCGGATCCGGCATGGGTACAAAGCATTTCTGGCGCGGCTACCAGATTGGCTGCTACACCTGCCACAACGGACCGAGCTCGGAATCGGCCAACACCGTGCCCGCGGCGATCGTGGTTTCGACCAACGCATCGACCACGGCGAACGTGCCGGTGGCCATTCCGCTGGTGACGGACAAAGGCACGCTGCGGATCGTGTCGCAGGCGCAGAACGGAACCGTCGGCCTGTCGGGTTCGACCGCCACCTACTATCCGTTCTTCAACTTTGTAGGAACGGACACATTCACCTTTGCGGCGTGGGACGGCAAGAAGGACTCCAACCTCGGAACCGTTACGGTGACTGTTGGCGAAGGTGCCTGCATGCTCGTTTGCGAATCGCTTGTTCCCGCGAATGCCGCATCGCACACGGCGTTGCCGTTCTGGGCGAACGCCTTTGTGTCCAACTGCACCGACCAGATTTCCTATGCATGGAACTTTGGCGATGGCGGAAGTTCGACCAACGCGCTGGCGCAACACGCCTATGGCATAAACGGCAGCTATGGTTGGAGCATCGTCGCGTCCGCCGCCGGGTTGTCCGTCACCAATTCCGGAACCATCGTGGTTGGCCATGTGCAGCTCGACTCCGACGGCGATGGCATCGAGGACGACTGGGAATGGATCAACTTCCAATCCTTGGATGTAGCCCATGCAACCTCCGACTTCGACATGGATGGACAAACGGACCTGTCCGAGTATCTGTCGGGAACAGGGCCAAAGGACGCGACCTCCAAGCTTGCCATCAACGAACTCTCGGCTGGAAAGATCATCCACTGGGCCAGCTCGCCGAACCGGATCTATTCGGTCAACGCCACCACCTCGCTGGTATCGGTCGCCTTTTCGCCGTTGGCGACGGGCATTCCTGCAACCCCGCCGGAAAACACCTACACCGACCTGACCGCAACGGCAGAGTCGGCGCAGTTCTACCGGATCGATCTGGAGTAATCCAACCCGGCCAAGGACTGATCAGAGGCCATACCGCCGATCCGGCGGTATGGCAGTTGCGTGTCGTTTTCCATTCAAGGCAAAATCCTTCAGTTTACCCGGTTTATTATGGATAAATCTATTCGGGTTCCTCTAGTATGCGGGTCGTGAAACGAAAGGTTGGCATGAGGGTGGTGTGGGTATTGCGTATGCGGGCTGCCGCGGCATGCGGCATGGTGTTGATTTCCGGTTTTCTTGCGGGCTGCGTGTCGGCAAGAGCGACGGATCATGAAAGCAAGGTTGTTGAAATGATTGAGGATCAGAATGGCGTCTTCCAGTTGAGGGTTGATGGAAAACCTTTCTATGTGAAGGGGGTTGCCGGTACGACCGGACTGGAGCGTGCGGCGGCACGCGGGGCCAATTCGTTCCGTACCTGGGGAATCGAAGACATCGAACAGCGAGTCGAAGGCAAACCGCTGCTGGACTACGCCTACGGTCTGGGGATGCGTGCCGCCGTTGGCCTTTGGGTGGAACACGAGCGGCATGGTTTCAGCTATCAAAACAAAGACCAGATCGCGCAGCAACGCGCTCGCATCCGTGCGAGCGTCGCGGCCTACAAAAACCATCCCGGTGTGCTGGTCTGGGGGCTGGGCAACGAAATGGAGGGACTCGATTACACGGAGGAGCATGAGTATATCTGGGACGAGCTCAACGAGCTGGCCAGGATGGTAAAGGAAGAGGATCCCAACCATCCCGTCATGACCGTGATCGCATTGCCGCTTGAGCGGAAGATCCGCGATATCCAGACGCACTATCCGGAGCTGGATATTCTGGGAATCAACGCGTACGGCGGGGCGATCACGATTCCAGACACCTTGCGCGCGGAAAAGTGGAGCCGTCCCGTGATGCTTACGGAGTTCGGCCCGCGCGGACAGTGGGAAGTGGGCAAGACCTCGTGGGGAGCGCCCGTCGAACCAACCAGTACGGAAAAGGCCGCCCTTTATCTCAATGCCTATGATGCCGTGCGGAATGGCACGGGAGGCTTGTTCCTCGGGTCATACACGTTTTTCTGGGGCAGCAAGCACGAGGCGACGCCCACGTGGTATGGCATGTTCCTTGAGTCCGGAGAAAAAGTCGCCTCCGTCGATGTCATGACGGAGGTCTGGACCGGGGTGCGGCCGGAGAATCGTTGCCCGGTCATTTCTTCCATCAAGTGGAGTGCGGCGCAAAGCACAGTATCCACCGGTTCCGTCCAGCGGGCCAAGGTCGTGGCGACCGATCCTGAAAACGACGCGATGGAATTTGAATGGGTGGTGATGGCGGAGAACTCCGAATACAAGCCGGGCGGGGACAAGGAGGAAAGTCCTCCCACCATACCGGGTTTGATTCTGGAAAATGGACAGGGCCGGGTGGTGTTCAAGGCTCCGCCGACGCCCGGGGCGTATCGTCTCTATGTGTATGTCCGGGATGGGAATGGCAGTGCGGCCACGGCCAACACCCCGTTTCTGGTGGAACACGCCGCTAGTCGGTGAGCGAAGGAACCCGGTCGGGCAGGCGCGTGGAACCGCCCTGTACGAAGCTGGATTGGAATTCTACAACGTTCGAGGCTCCGGCGAGATTTTCCTTCCGGGCTTCGAGCAGGTCCCATGCGGCATGGCACATCTTGTCGTATGGATAGACGACGGTGGTGAGCCGGGGGTTCATGTAGTCGCCTTCCGGCAACCCGTCGAATCCGGACACGGCGACGTCGGGAACGTTGTATCCGGAATCCTGCACGGCACGCTGGACGCCGATGGCGAGTTCGTCGTTGTAGCAGAAAAAGGCCTGGGGCGGTTTGTGCGCCGCGAGGTGTTCCCGTACGGTCGAATAGGCCGCGCCGCGGCTTCTTTCCGGCACCACCAGTTCCACCGGCTTCCGCCCGATCCTTTTCATGTGGTCGAGATAGAGGCGGTAGCGCTCGTTGATGTAGTGGAGCGCCTTTTCGTCGGAGACAAACACGATGTCGGTGCGCCGGTCTTCGGAGAAGTGGTTCAGGATCGCGGCGATGGCCGCTTGGTGGTCGGAATAGACGGAGTCGATCCCGTCAACCTTTTCGCCGATATACACCACGGGTTTTTCGAGATGGATTTTCCGTTCCGTCAGAAAGGCCGCCAGCTTTTTGCTGTAGCACAGGATGTAGGCGTCGCACGGCCAGTGGATCAGCCGCTCCATGAACTCATCCGCGTTTTCGTCTTCGTTGAAGTTGGCGGTGACGATCGGGGTCAGGTGCGCGTCGAAGGCGATCTGCTGGAAGTGGGCGAGGAAGCGGGAAAAGAACGGATCGTTGATGTAGGGCACGACGATGTTGATCATGCCGGTCTTGCCGGTGGAGAGTGCCTGCGCCAGCGGGTTGGGCTTGTAGCCCATCTTTGCGGCCATATTTTTGACGCGTTGGCGGGTGGGTTCGGAGATGACGATGTCGTAGCGGTCGTTCAGCGAAAACACGGCGGTTGCCTTGGAGACGCCCACGGCATTCGCCACATCGATCACGCGCACTCTTTTTGAACCACCCGTCGCCATCCCGTTCTCCGCATCAGTTTATGCACACCATTGCACCATTTGCGGGGCGAGAGTAGTGGGCAGTTTGCGGATAGGCAAGAAAACGTTCTGTCGAGGGACTAGCCTTCCCGCAGGTCGCCGGGGTTCAGGCCCACCCGGATTTCCTTCACGTTTCCATCGCGGGAAAATACGGAGGAGCTCCACGCTTCGGTCAAGGATGTGTCCGCGAAAGAGAGCGTTGTTCCGTCGCGAGTCACAAGATCCAGCGTATTTTGCGCGCCCGTCAGCATATAGACCACCGGAGTTTGGCAGAAGGTGAAGGCCAGCTCGCCCGGCTGGAGCTGGAGGCATTGCTTCTTGCCGTGCACGTCGTAGAAACAGAACGAAGCGGGTTCGGAAAGGAATTCGCTCCGGCGGAGCAGGCGGGGTACAAACCGCAACGTTCCGTTTTGGATCGCAACGCCCAGCTCGCCAAAGCGCGTCAGGATTTCCTCCTTGACCTGGCCGGTCATGCCGGGCTGCCTGGCACCGCCGCGGGCGGGGGTGTGCGAATAGGGATCGGTCGGGAACGCGCCGTATTCCTGCGGGGTCTTGTTGAAGCCGAGTCCCTGCCGGATGCGGTAGTAGCAGTCGGCCAGCTTGTCGAACTCCGCAGTCGCAGCGTTATGAAGGCAGGTCTCCTGCGCGGCCAGCAACAACTTGGACACCATGTGCCAGTAGGTGCATCCAAGGCCTTCGTAGCCAAACATGGTTCCGCTACGTCCGGTAAACTCGGCGTGTTTGAACACCTGCTCGTAAAGATCGATGATGCCGTCGCGTTCCGCGTTGACCAGCGAGCCGAACCGCGGATCTTTTTTCAACAGCTGCAACGCTTTGTCCACCCGGTCGGCGGTCGCGAGTTCCGGCTGGAAACGCACGGTGCCGGACCGGTCGCTGACAACCAATTGCTGGTCGCGTTGCTCAACCAACGCGGTGAGCAACGGGGATTGCCCGACCCGATCTGCGGGGATGATGCCTTTGTCGAGGAAGCTAGGCAACGTGCGGTTGGGATAGAGGATGTAGGTGTCGAGGTCGGGGCGGTACAGGGCGCTCTTCTGCAAAGCAAGCAGCAACGTTTCGGATTCCTTGGCGGACAAGAGGCCGGTGCCGAGCACGGCCACTTGTCCTTCCAGCATCTTGTATAGGTTGCGGACTTCGAAGCGGGTGTGCTGCGGATCGTACTGCAATACATTGTAGCTGTGGTACAGGCCGTCGTTGCGCCGGGCGATCCGGATGGAGGCGTCTAGCCATGCGATGCCGTGTGCGCAAAAAACCTCAACCTCCTGTAGTCGCAGCGGTGCCTTTTCAAAGGCGGATGCTGCGTATACTTGTGCGCGGAACCGGCTTCCGGCTTCCGCCAGTTGAAGCGAGATCTCCGCCCGCTTGCCCGGATCCTTTCCTGCCGCGTCCATATCGCCATTCGAAGCGACCAGAATGTGCTGAATGAATTGAAACAGCTCGGCCACCGGCGCGCTTATCGCGCTGTCTTGTTCGCCGCAGTTTTTCAACAGCGGTTGAAGGAAGGCGAGATGGCGGCGCAATTGGCAGACGGTAACCATCGAGAGGCCGTATCCAACCAGTGCGTTGTTGGCATCGTTCCACTCCGGACGTTGCGTATTCAACCAAATGCCGCCGCCGGGAACAAAGTTGGTTAGCTTGACGAGTACAGGAACCAGCAGTTTTTCCAGGAACGAAATCCGGTACGGCTCGCCGCTGGCATCATGCCGCAACGTGGCGTCGCTTCCGTTGGCATTCCATTGCGCGCGAAGCCGGTCGCTCTTTTCCTTGTCGAAGGTGATGGTGTCCCGCGGGTTTTCCAGGATTTGTTCGAGCGGGGCGATTTGGTAGGGGACGTCCGCATAGACGAAGCGCTCGGCTCCAAGCCAGCCGCACAGCGACCCCGGGAAAAAGGCTTCCTGCCACTCCAGCAACTTGGTCAGGTAGACGATCTGGTGGTCGCCCCAGTAGCCAATGCCCGCCCACGGATCGTTGGGGTCGGGCTCTTCCCAATCGAGCCCCTTGTCGGTGATGCGGTAGGGGTTGTAGCCATCCATGGTGGAGGCGTTCACAAACTTGGCGATCATGTGTTCGAGGAAGCGGGGATAGCTCAAGGCCAAGGCTTCCCAGTTTTGGAAAATGTCCCGCCAGTTTCCCTGGTAGGCGAAGCGCGGGCTCCCATCCGGCTGGCGGACCATGATGCGGAACTTGTTCCATGGGCGGCTGGGATCGCCGTGGCGGCGACTGAAGGTCAGCGGCAGGAATTCTTTCAGCAGGCGCTCCATCACCGGATCGTCGACGGCCTCCACCTGCGCTTGCAGTTCGGCGTACGGCAACCATCCATCAAGCCGTTCGAGCAAGCCGGCGTGGCGGGTGGCGGCAGCCTGGTTGGAGTGGCGGACAAAGTCGGCAAAATCGGCGGCGGGAAAATCGTAGTTTTGCAACGGAGTCCCACCCCGCATCATGTTGTAGGTGACGTTGGCGCAGTGGTGCGCATCGAGTATGCTGTCGCTGGTCTTCTGCCACGCATCGCAGTTGGAGAGCAGGTGCAGGATATAGTCGTTGCCGGCATCCATGTCTTGCGTCAATTGCTCGACGACCGCTTCCGGATCGGCGGAAAGCTCCTGATGGAGGTTCGCGATTTCCGATCCGCCGCGCGGCCCGTCGATGACCATCGTCCACGACAGGTTTTCGCCGGGTTCCAGCGTGATGTCGGTGTGTAGGAAATAGCCGCCGCGTTCGCCGCGCTGCTCCAGTTGGGTTTCCAGACAAATACCTTCACGAAAATGTTTTGGTGCCGCATCGGAAAGCAGGATCTGCGCGCCGGGCAGTCCGGTTGACCAGACGGTGTTAGCCTTTAGGCTTTCGAGCGGAATGGGTTGGTCGATGATGCCGGCGCTGAGCGCATAGATGCCGATGCGCGAGGTTTCGAGCAGTTCGTTTTTCCGGTATGCCTGCGACAGGCAGCTGAACTGTGCCTGCATGACGGTTCCAACGCCGGGCGGCATTAGATCCCGCAATCCGTCCAAGAGTGAAAAGGAAATCTTTTGGGATCCTTTGTTTTGAATGGATGCCTGCCGCACAAGGCCGAAGCGGTTTGAGATCCGCCAGCTGTAGGAGAAGGAAAGACCGAGGTCTTTCCGATCTTCGCCGAACCGCAGGATGTTTCCGGGGACGCTCTTGTCGAGGTGGCGGCTGTCCGCTGGATCCAGTTGCGCGTGCGGGCTGAAGGGCTCCCATATTTCGTCGGTCTCCAGCCGGATGAGCGTGACGGGGCCGGTGATGCCGTAGCTGTCGTGGATCTTGTCGACGGTGTAGTAGGGGAAGAAGGCTTCCTCCGGGCTGCCGCGTCCGGCGCTGAGCGCGCCGGTGCTGGAAATAAACGCCCAGACATCGGAATCACTCGTCAGCGAAACAAAAAAAGGATCCATCTCCTCCAAATGGAGAATGCTCAGGTAGTCATTGCCATTGGTGGTCTTGATCAGGTTCTGCTGCTTCTTTTTGCAGCTTGGATTTACCGGTCGGTCCATAACGAATTTACATCCTTTTTAACAGTTGAGAGAGGTTAGTCTGCGGGCGGAACGGATCCGCGCCGTTGTTCCAGGGCGAGACGAATGCCGTGGGCTTTTTCCTCTGTGATTGAAAATGTTGCGATAACCAGAATGGCGAGGAGCGAGGTGGCCGTGGGGATCAGCACGTCGAAAATCCGCATCAGAAAAAACGTGGTTCCGGTCTGGTTTCCACTGAGATCGACCTTGAAGCCGGTCGCGTTGAGCAGGACGCCGGAAATGGCGAACGCCATCGCCATGCCGAGTTTGACCACCCACCAGAAAATGGAGCCGAACATGCCTTCGCGCCGCTCTCCGGTTTCCAGTTCATCCAAGTCGCAGACGTCCGCGATCATGGAACCCATGAGCGTGAAGAGCGCACCCATGCCGAAGGAAATGAGCGGGGCGGGGAGCAGCATGAGGAACGGGTGGCTGGGGTTGTAGCAGGGCCATTTCAGCAGGGAGCCGACCATGGTGATGGCGGCGGAGATGATGAATATTTTCTTCTTCCCCATTTTTTTTGAAAGGAAGGTCACGAGGGGGATGACCAGAAAGACGGTGATGGAGGAGAGCGTTCCAAAGAGGCCCATGTATTTTGCGCCGAGATCCTGGTTGCCGCCGCAGACATAGAATATGCCGATGTACGAACCGAAGCTACCGACCAGCATGATTCCGTTGAATAGGAAAAACGTGGCGGCGCACAACTTAAGGAAGGGGCGGCATTTGATTGTGATGATGAACGCTGTGATGAATTCGCCCATGACGCGACCCAGGCTTTTTTTCTCGCGCTTGGCGACCACAAGATCCTTGTAGCGTTCCTTGCAGAAGATGGCGGGGATAACGCCGAGGATCGCGACGAGTACGCCGAGTATAATCGCCAACGCGCGAACCCCCTGGATGCTGTCCGTGAACCAGCGGTCGTTCTCCATGATGGCATACAGCCACGGGACGACAAAGAAACCGATCTGCCCCATGAAATTGCTGACGCCCTGCAGGCGTGTGCGCTCGTGATAGTCCGGCGTCATTTCGTAGCCGAAGGCAACCCACGGCGTGGCGAAGACAGTGTAGGCCAGGTAGAACAGGAGCGAGCCAACGAGGAACGCCCATGCATAGAACGAATCCGAATGCCCCCGCGGCAGCTGCCACATCATGGCGAATATGATCCCGACCAGGATGGCTCCCCAGAATATATACGGTCGGCGGCGCCCGAAGCGGGATGTCGTGTTGTCGGAAATATAGCCCATCAACGGATCGGTGAGCGCATCCGTCAGGCGCGGGATGGCGAGCAGGAGTCCGATCAGGGCGGGGTTGAGGCCGTAGCCAATGTTGAGCACGATCGACATGTAGCCAAGCGCGGCCCCGAGGATGTTGTTGGCGACCGCGCCGCTACCGTAGGCAATCTTTTGCCCAAAACGGATACGGTCGGCCGGAGCCGTTTCGTAATGGGCAGGTTTGCTCAACGGGATTCTCCGCGCTGTTTTGCAAGCGTCATTTGATGGCGGTGGTAGTTGAGTACGCCCTTGAAGGCGGGGTTGGTCGCCAGGTTTTTCCATTCAAGGGGATCGTTCTGGTGGTCGTATAGTTCTTCCTGCCCGCCTTTGGTCCGGATGTAGCGGTATTTTTTCGAGCGAACCGAATAGTGGAAATCTTCCGGATTCATCTTCTCGATAAACGGGGATTGGCCGGGATGGGGCTTGCCTGAGATTTCGCTTAGTGCGACGGCTGGGCCGGCCCATTCCGTGAAATCCGGATTTTCCAGCAAGGGGCGCAGGCTGGTTCCCGCCAGAGAAAACTCCGCATCGTTGGCGTAGGGATCTTCGTGGATGGCGGCATAATCGAGGAAGGTCGGGTAGAGGTCGATCAGCGAAACGGGCTGGTCGCAGGATTTACCTTTAGGGATTCCGGGGCCAGCCGCGATGAGCGGAATGTTGGCGGACTCTTCCCACAGCGTGTTCTTGTGCATGTATTCCTTCTGGCCCATGTGGTAGCCGTTGTCGCTGGTTACAACGACGAGCGTATTGCTGGCGTACGGGCTGTTTTCCAAGGCGGTCAATACTTTGCCAATCTGGTCGTCGACAAAGGCGACGTTGGCCAGATACGCCTGGATCCAATCCTTCCAGCGGTTCCTTCCGTCGCCGTTACAATTATCGCGATTGGTCACGTGGTCGAACTTGATGTAGCCCCACGCACGGTTCGGCGCGTCCCGCAGGAGTTCCGGGACGACATCGGCGAGATCGTTTTCAATGACGGGCGGCAGCTCAATGGATTCCAGCGGGAATAGGTCGAAGTATTTCTTCGGCGCATACATGGGGGTATGCGGACGATTCATGCCCACTGAAATAATGAAAGGTTCCTTGACGGTTCCGCCCAGCAGATCCTTTGTCCATTCGGCGTTCTGCTCGTCCGGCATCGGATCGCGATCCTCGTCGTTGACATACCGGAAGGGGACGTGCAGCTTCCCGTCCAGATCGATGAACCATCCCTTTGCGCCAGCCACGCCGTTGCTTGGGTCGGCGTGGATTTCGGGAATGTCGGAGAGGGGTGCATAGGCCGAATCGTGGGTGAATGTTGCCGGAAGATTCGGGTGGACGGATGCCCAGCCCCAATCCGACCGGGCTTCCTTGCTTCCATCCCACGGCCAAGGACCCCAGTTGGTGAGGTGTCCGTAGTGGTTGCTGCCATCCGCCCAGGTAAAGGCATCCTTTTTTTCCGAGTGGTTGTGGAAGATTTTTCCGGTGCCGTAGACTTTGTAGCCGTGTTCCTTCATGAAATCCATGTAGGTTACGGCCCGGGCCGAATTCGGCAGTTTGTCCCAGCCGATAAAGACATATTCATTGACGCCGAGGGTATGCGGGTACAGCCCGGTGGTCAGGCTGTAGCGCGACGGCGCGCATAGGGGAGCGTTGGCTTGCGCATTGATGAACGAGACGCCGTGGCTGGCGAGCTTGTCAAGGTTGGGGGTTTTGGCTTGCGGCAGGGCGTTGGCTCCGGTGACCAGATTGTTCAGATCGTCGCAGATAATAAAAAGAATGTTCATTTTCTGGGCGGGTTGTGTGGATTCCGCTGCGGGCGCGGTTGGACTTAAGCCGCACGACAGTAGCAAGGGGATGAGTATGCAAAATAGCCTTGGCTGTTTTTTTGCGAGCTGTGTTTTAAAGCGTTGCGTGCCTGGTTTCATCAGATGGTCCTCCTGCTCGTATAATTTAGATAACCCGGAATAGTAAGGAATATACTAGGATTATGCCCGGGCATGTCAAGTGTCGATTCCAGTCAACGGAGGATTCATCTCAAACACGGCATGGAGGATTCCCGGCGACGTTGAATATAGCGTTGACAGGAAAATAACCCGAGATATTAATGCAGTGGTGAGGCATCGGCACAGGGGAAAAATATGCAAAACAGGATTGTGAAAGTTTTAATGTGGTTTGCCATATCGGGGTGCTGTTGTTTCGCCATCGATTCCGTTGCCGCCAAGACTCAAAAGAGCATTGCCAAAATTCTGGGTGAATATCCCGGGCTCGGCGAAAAACTTGGCGCCTCGTGGTATTACAATTGGAGAGGATCCCCCGGCGAAGCCGCCCCGTTGGGCATGGAATTCGTTCCGATGGTTTGGGGAGGAAAAAAGGGAACCGACGGCCTGATGGATGCAGACCACGTGCGTGCCCAGATCAGGAAGGTTTTGGCGGAAAACCCCGGCTGCAAGAACCTCCTTTCGTTCAACGAGCCCAACGCGGCCAAGCAATCCAACCTGTCGGTGCGGCAGGTATTGGAGGTGTGGCCGGTGTTTGAGCAGGAATTGAAAGGGAGAAGCATTCGGCTGGGCAGTCCCGGTGTCGCCGGGATCGATTCCGACTGGCTCCATGAATTCATGGAAGAAGCCATTAAGCGCGGCTACAAGGTTGATTTCCTGTGCGTACATCGGCGAGTGGACTTCAGGAACAATCCGGTGGATACGGTACTGGATGAATGCCGCGCCCTTTATGGAAAATATAAAAAACCGATCTGGATTACCGAACTGGAACTGGTTGGCAAGGGGGTGACGGAGCGGGACGTTATTCGTTTCTATCAGCAGCTGGCCGATCAGTTGGAACACGATTCTTCGATCAACGACATGATCGAACGCTACGCCGTCGCCTATGCGCCGCCGGACACCACTATCGACTATAAAATCGTTGCGCGCCCCTGCAACGCAGATGGGACGCTAACTGGTTTCGGGCGCGCATTTCAGAAACTACATACAAATCGAAATAGGTAGAATATATTTGATAACCTGGGTTAGTATTGATATATGCATCATGTTGTAGGATGAACGACAGCAAAAGAGGGCCAGATGCATATGCATAAAACAGTGATATTATTCGGTGCAGTCTTGGCCTTGTTCAGCAGCCATGCGTCGGCGGCAGTCCTTGCCGTGGAAGACACGACGGCTTCAGTTGGCAATGGGCTTTATTACGCTGCCAACAACGGACTAAATCCCGAAACCGGCACAAAATTCTATGGGTTCAGCACGGCTTTAATCGCTGGATATCGCACAGGAGTGTCGTATGTCCGGTTTTCCGAATTGGGGTTGGGAGCCACGGTGCAGTCCGGCACCTATCGCTTGGTGATGCGCGTGGCCAGCAACGGGCAGCAGGATTGGCCGGGCGTGCGAGACATGACCGTGCGGGACAGTGGCTCCGGTTATGGATGCGGCTTTTTCACTACAGTCGGCAGCGGTGGGTCGGGTCTTGCCGCTGACGGAAGAACCACCTTGAACAACATGGTGGACTTCAACCATACCCCCGGGGTGGCCTATGTGGCGGACGGCTCTTTTCTTGCCATGCCCGATCCGTTGCCTTTGGGCGACAACGGGATGGCGCAGGATACATGGTATAGCGTGACCTCGACGTGGACGATTGCGCAAAGCAGCAGCGTCGTCGGCACGGATCCGTTTTTCGGCATGGGCCTTGAGATTGGCAACGGTTCAGGCGGTTCCGTCTACATCGATGACAGCACGTTGACATTCACTTCCGCCGATACCCTGTATGCGGCCTGGGCGACCAATTATCCCGGGGCGGGCGCGGCTACCAACCTGACCGACAATCCGGACGGGGACGCCCTCGACAATCTGGCTGAATATGCACTCGGCGGCGATCCGTCCGATGGCGGCGACCTTGGCCACGTTCCAACCTTTGGAGCCACGGTATACGGCGGCACCAACGGGTTCGATTTTATCTATGCGAAACACAGCGATGCCGCAACCCGCGGGCTTACCTACTATCTCGAACAATCCTCGAATCTGGTTTCCAATATCTGGAGCAACGGCAACTACAGTATCGTTGGCTCCAACGCGTTGGATGGCTCCTTTGATTCCGTTACCAACCGCATGGCGATCGGCGCGCCCGATGCGCAGTTCACGCGGTTACAGGTGGCGTACACTCCGGGAGTCCCCGATCCCTTTACTGCCAAAACACAAAAGAGCCTCGCTAAAATCCTGGGGGAAAATCTGGAGCTGGGTTCGTTGACGGGAGCCAGGTGGTACTACAACTGGGGCAGGGCTCCCGGAACCAATGCTCCGCCCAATCTTGAATTTGTTCCCATGATCTGGGGTGCGCCTAAAAATCCCAACGGCTCGATCAATGAAAGCCAGCTGAGCCTTAATATCCAGGAGGCATTGACCAATACTCCCGATTGCCAAAACCTGCTGGCATTCAATGAGCCCGACAATACCGGCCAGGCCAACCTATCGGTAGCACAGGTCTTGAGCGTATGGCCCGTTTTTGAACAGGAGCTGGCTGGAACAGGCGTCCGTCTTGGCAGTCCGGCCGTGTCGGGCATTGCGTCCACTTGGCTCGATGATTTCATGGCCGGGGCGAGCAATCTCAACTACCGGGTCGATTTCATTTGTGTGCACCGGCGTGTGGATTTCAGGAACACTCCGGTGGATACGGTGCTGGGTGAATGCCAAGCGCTTTATGCGAAGTACCACAAGCCCATCTGGATTACCGAACTTGAGCTGACGGGCACGGGATTGACGGAAGCCGATGTGATTAGTGTTTGGCAGGAGTTTGCCGATCGGTTGGAAAACGATCCGACAGTCGAGGGAATGATCGAGCGCTATGCCTTTGCCTATGCGCCGCCGAATACCACGACCGATTACAAGATCGTCGCGCGACCCTACGATACGGATGGAACGCTGACCGATTTCGGGCGCGTTTTCCAACGGTTGCACGAACCGGTTGGACCATGAATCGGGTCATTCTTCCAGAAAGGCGGAACGGGATATGAAAAATCTTATTTTAGCGGCGGCAATCGGATGGGCGGCGGCGTGTGTTGCGGAGACGCCGGTCAAGCCGAATGTGCTCGTCATCTATATCGACGACATGGGCTGGGCGCAACCCAGCTGCTACGGTGGCAAGCTGGCGCCCACGCCGCATATCGACGCCGTGGCCAGGCAGGGTATCCGCTTCACCAACGGTTATGTTTCCGCGCCGGTCTGCGGTCCTAGCCGGATTGGTTTGATGACAGGTCGCTACCAGCAGCACACCGGACACGATGCAAACGCCACCCCGAAGCAAATCGGCAACGGGATGGATCTGCGCGAAGTGACCTTTGCCCAACGGATGAAGGCCGTCGGCTACACAACGGGCATTGTCGGCAAGTGGCACCTCGGCGCGGGCAAGGAGTTTCTACCGGCTTCGCGTGGTTTCGACTTTTCATACGGAACGGTCGGCAACCCCGCCGACTACCAGGACGGCACCCGGTTCTATCGCGGATTGGAACTCGTCAACGACCCGCCCGGTTTTCCGGTAACGGCACCGGTCTACCGCGACGAAGCCATTCGTTTCATCGAGACGAACCAGAAAAATCCGTGGTTCCTCTACTTGGCGTTGAACTCCGTGCACGGTCCGGTCGTGGCGAGCGAGGCCATGCTGAAGCGGTTCGACCAGCTTCCAAAAAACGAGCAGGCCTACGCCGCAATGATCACGGAAGCCGATGACGTCATTGGCGACGTGTTGGCGGAAATCACAAAACTCAATCTGGATGAAAACACGCTTATCTTTCTTCTCAGCGATAACGGCGGCGCATCCCCGCTGGCCGAAATGGGCGGACTCAGCGGGAAAAAATGGCTGGTCTGGGAAGGGGGCATCCGCGTTTCGTGGATGGCGGCGTGGAAGGGGCATATCCCGGCCGGCCGCGTTTCGGACGAGCCGGTCATCCAACTCGACATTCTTCCCACCGCGTTGGCCGCAGCCGGAGTGGAATCGCAACCGGAATGGAAACTCGATGGCGTGGACATCCTGCCGCTACTCGAAGGCCGGGTGGAAAAACTCGAACCGCGCACGCTCTATTGGCGCTTCGGGGTGCAATACGCCGTGCGCCAGGGCGACTGGAAAATCGTCAAGGCGGGGGTCAATCTGCCGCCGATGCTGATCAATCTGGCAAAAAATCCCGAGGAAGATTCCGATCTCACGGCGCAGTATCCCGAAAAAAAATCGGAACTGCAGAGCAAGTGGGATCAATGGAACGCCACCATGCCGCCGCCGCGCTGGACCGACTATCGCTGGAACAATAAAGAATCCGCGAAATAGCGCCCGCACCTGTAGTCAAAAGAACCAGATCACCCGAAAATATTTTTTAAAAATCTCTTGATTACCCGGGTTAGTATGAATATATTGCGGAAAAACAGAAAAGGCGTCGGGGCGGATGTATGGGTACAACGCGGCAGAAACGAACGCTTACAAGAAAAAGGAGAAATGCAGATGAAAAAAAATAAAACACTCGCATGGTGCATGGTGGCCATGATGATTGCCGGCTATGCTTCCGCAGCGCTTATGGCGATTGGGAGCACCCCGGAATTTGGATCGGGGGTTAACTATGCAGCTGCAAACAATGGACTGGCACCTGAGTCAGGTGGCGACATGTTTGGTTTTTCCTTCGCTCCAACAAGGGCAGGTGTGACATATGTTCCCTTTTCTAGTCTGGGGGTGAGTAATCAAAGTGGATCGGCAATGACCACATTGGAGGCGGGAACGTATCAAATGGTTTTGCGCGTGGCCAGCAATGGGCAGAATCCCTGGTTGGGAATCATGGAGACTAAAGACGTAGGTGGTTTCATGGGGGGGTTCATGCTGACTGATCCTTCGTTGGCGGCTGCCGGAGCGGATGCGGTGGATCTAATGTTTGCCTTCAATGCAACCAATAATGTGTCCTATGCCGCCGACACGTCCATTGTTTCAACGGGCACATGGGATGCCACGCAATTAAAAACAGTTGGAAACTCGATGTATCAAGACACTTGGTATAGCGTGACCAACACATGGACTGTTGCAGCTGGCAGCTCGGTTATTGGTTCGGATCCATGGGTCGGAGTGGGCTTTAAGATTCTCCCGGATTCCAACGGTGCATATTTCTTTGACGACGGCACGTTGACATACGCCATCCCCGAACCGGCAACGCTCGGTCTCGTAGGCATCACCAGCTTGGCGATTCTATTCCTCCGCCGGGTTGCATCCATCTAATGCGCGGAATCAGGAATTAACGTTTCAGCAAAAGGGAGAACACAATGAAAAACAAAACACAGGTAGGTCTACTTGCAGCAATATGTTTGCTCGCCGCAGCGTCGGCGCAGTCCGTCACGTTGTTCTATGATGATTTCTCATCGTGGCTCGTGGGCGATGCGGACGGGAAGGTTGTTCCCGCCACGGGTCTAGACAACGCCTTGTCGAACACCAACGTTTGGTACATCAACCAGTCGGGGGTCTTCTTTGCATCCACCGGTGCCACGGTTACCGCAAATGGAGGTGTGCCTCCATCGGATAGTTCCAATGGAGCCGCGCTGCGAGTTGGCTTCTGGAGCCAACCGAATTACGGCAGGTCCGCCGGCATCAACACCGGCTTGGCTTATGATGCAAACTCCAATTACACGTTCTCGTGCGCGGCAAAGGTTCTGGAAATGAACGGGAATACAAACGAGGATGCGACGGCGTTTGGGCAAATCAACATTCTGTTCGGCTACTACGATACAAACAATGCATTCGTCTCGTTCAACAACAGTAGCATAACCAACGTGGGAGCAACGGAGTGGGCCACCAACACCGTGACACTCTATGGTGGGAGGGTGCGCGAGGCGGCCAGGGGGAAACCCATTATCCTGCGGGTTTCACGCGCGAATTTTGTGAATTCGACGAACTATATCACGTGGGTCGACTGGGTCCGGCTCGATGCGGTAAATCCATACGCCGAATATACGGGAGGCTTCAGCCTTGCTGGAACCAATGCGGCCATGACGGCCGATGCGGACGGCGACGGCGTTGACAACATGACCGAATGGGCCACTGGCGGCGATCCCACCAACTCGGCCAATACCGGCCTTTTTGGATCGGCGTTTATGGTCGATGTGAGCGGAACCAACCGCTTTGCCTATGTCACGCCTCGGCAGGTCGATTATTGGGCAAACGGGGTCGACTATTATCTGGAAAGGAACACCGACCTCGTTTCAGGAACATGGACCAATGCAGGGTCATGGATTGCGGGCGTAAACGCTGGCGGGTTCAATGCGGATTTTGATGCCGTCACGAACTATGTTGGTGGCGTGGAAAGCAACAATACGCAGTTCGTGCGCCTGCGGGTCTCGCATCCCAACTATATTCCATAAAGTTGGATAAGAGCACCGTAGGGAAAGTTGTAGCCGGGGTCGATGACCCCGGTTTTTTTGTGCGGACTCCCTCTGAATGGCGGAATCAAAGCCCGTAGGCTTTGATGAAGCGCTCGGCGTCGAAGTGTTCGGCGAATAGCTTTACGATCTGCTGGTGCTTCGTTTTGTCGTAGAGCTGGAGCTTGGTGTCGTTGAAGCACTTGTAGAGCGTCTTGTCGGCGTCGGCGGTATCCTGCTTGACGGCGATGGTGGGGATTCCGCTCTTGCCGAGCCATCCCAGGGCATCGGCATCGGGCATCTTCTCGGTGGCACAGGTGAGGATGATGCCGCCGATCTTTTCATCAACGGGCAGGGTGTCGTTGAACGCGATGATGCGTTTTAGGCGCGTATGGGATCCCGCGCTGATGACGGCGATGTCGCGGGGGCGCAGGTGCTCTTCGGGAGCAAAAACATTCGATCCTTGCGAGACAATCTTGATCTTGCGGCACGCCTGGTGCCACGCGCTTCCGCACGGCCCCTTGATGGTGCGATGGTCCTTGAAGCTTTTCTGAATCAGCTGCATCGAAGGATTGTTGAGGTATTTTACCGTCGGCATGTAGCCGAAGACCTTGAGTTTCGGACTCCATTCCGGGAACAGGCGGGCGAGGGAGTTTTCGTTGATCACCTCGCGCATCGCATCCACCTTGTCGGGCAGCACCTTGTTGAACAGCACGCCTGCCATCTTGTTGTGCTTGTGCTTGAAATAGGAAAGGTCGACTTCCAGTTCGTCAAGCGTGCGGCCGATTCCCCCGCCGACGAGATAGAGGATCTTTGCATTGAGCAATTTTGCGACGCGCGCGTTCGACATGCCGATCACCGAGCCGACCCCGGGATGTCCGGTACCTTCCGCAATCACCAGTTTCTTTCCGGCAAAGTGCTCCATCGTCTTGTGGACGGATTGCTCGAACGCGGCGGTGCGTTCCTTGGGGTTATTGCTCTGGATGTATTCCCGCGTAACGCCGTCGACCACCCGTACAGGCGAAAGGATGCCCATATCCGGCATGTCGAGTTTGGTGAAGCCCTTGACGATCCGCACGTCCTTGTCGATGCGCTCGCCGTTGGGTAGCCGGACCATTTCCTGTCCGACGGGTTTGAAGTAGCCCATGTCCGCTGGATCGATATGGTTGCAAAGGGCGGAAATGATGCCGAGGCTGGTGACGGTCTTTCCGGCGTGCTGGCGTTCGCCGGCGATGAAAACTACGGTTGGTTTACCCATGGGGATTCTCCGGTTTAATTTTTAAGTACTGGGGGCATTCCAACAGAAGATCGTGGAGTACGCAACGGAATCATTCCGGCTTGAAGAAGTACTTTTGCGCCTAGTGTTTTCTCGACTGGATGCGGTAGGCCTTCGGCGTGGTCTTCAAGTGCCGGGCAAAGAAGCGGGTCATGGCGCTTTGGTCGTAGAAGCCGGTCGCCGTGGCGATTTCGGCAATGGTCTTTGCCGTGTAGGTCAGCTCGCGGCAGGCTTTCTGGATCCGGTATTGTATAATGTGCTGGGTTGGGGAAAGGCCGAAGAGATGCTTGAAATGCCGGTTGAACTGGCTCGTGGACATGGTTGCCTTCTTGGCCAGTTCCGCAATCGTGATCCGCTCGCCGTAGTGTTCGACAATATGGTCGAATACAGCCACGAAGCGGTCATAGGGTTCGAAGATGACCTTGGCTTTCTTGACGTCCCGGGCAATGCCGGCGATCCCGGCAACGGAGCCATCCTTTCTGTGCAATGGAATCTTGGAGGTGATAAACCAGTTGACCGTGCCATCGGCGGCCTGGTTCAGCTCGTTGATATCGACCAGCTTTTTATCGGACTGCATGATGCGCTGGTCGTCTTGCACATATTTTTCGGCCAATTCCTTCGGGCAGATATCCCAGGTCGATTTTCCAATCAATTCCGCTGGATCCTCGAAACCCATCCGGTGGGCGAAATGCCGGTTGGCGGCCACGATGGTGCTTTCGCTGTCCTTAACAAAAACATGCGTATCGGGTAGATACTCGAACAATTGGAGCAGTTCGGACGTGCTGTCCAATTCTTCAAAAAACGAGGTGTTGCGGTTTTCCACCTTTGAACTCTCGGTCCTGGTCATTTGCCGGTCTCCTGCGGGCGCATGCTCAACGCGTTCGGAAAGTACAAAAAAACGGCTAGAAAGACCAATACTGTTTTCCATGAATGGCCGACTATGCATCCAGTCAAAAACGGGTGCGTGTTGATATGAATCGAACTTGGAGAATCGCAGGAATCAATTTTGCCCACATGCACATGGGGGATTTGCTTCGGAACGTGCAGGAACATCCGCGTGCCGAAATCGTGGGGATCTGCGATGAACGGCGCGAAAGCATGGACGCCGCCATCAAGGCCCTGTCCATTGATGAAGGCAAGGTCTTCGCCGACTACCGCGACTGCATCGAAAAAACCAAGCCGGATATTGTCATACTCTGCCCACCTACGGCGGAACATGCCTTGTGGGTCGAACGCGTTGCGCCTTTCGGCGTGCATGTATTCGTCGAGAAGCCGTTTGCCGCTTCGACCGCCGATGCCGACCGGATGATCGCCGCCGTGGCGCGCGCTGGAACGCGACTGCTCATCAATTGGCCGCTGCGGTGGGTCGAAAGCCATGTCACCACCCACCGGGTTATCCGCGAAGGGCTGATTGGCGAGGTTGTCGAAGTGCATTACTACGACGGCAACCGCGGGCCGCTCTACCACGGTGCGGACAAGATCGAGCTCGCGCCCACTCCCGAACAGAAGCGGCAAAGCTGGTGGTACAAGCAAGCCGCGGGAGGCGGATCGCTGCGCGACTATCTGGGCTATGGCGTGACGCTCGGCACCTGGTTCAACGGCGGCAAGAAACCGGTGGAAGTCACCACGGTCGCGGGCGGTACGCCGGGCCTGGAGGTGGATGAGCATAGCATCACGGTGGCGCGCTACGCAGATGGGCTATCCAAGTTTGAAACGCGGTGGGGCACCTTTACGGATCCGTGGACCCATCAACCGCAACCCAAGTGCGGTTTCGTCGTGCGCGGAACCAAAGGAACCATCGGTTCCTATGACTATGCGCCTACCATCCGGATCCAGACCGCCGCGAAACCCGAAGGCTATGACCTTCCGGTCGATCCGCTGCCCGCAGAGGCGTGCAACGGTATTGCCTATTTGATCCAATGCCTGGAAAACGATCTTCCGATCGAAGGGCCGTTGTCGCCGGCGATCGCGCGCATCGGGCAGCAGATCGTCGACACCGCCATTCTGAGCGCCGAGCGCAAGGCGACCCAACTATTGGTGGAAGGGTAGGATCATGGGAAAGAACAGGAAAGATGACCGTTCGTTGCAAGCGTCGAAAGCCGCGGATGCGCCCGCACCGGATTTGCCATGCCAACCGCCCGTGCCGAAAACCTACCGACCAAGAATTGGGCTCGTGGGCTGTGGCGGCATAGCGCGCACGCACCTCGAAGCATACCGCAAATACGGCTACGAAGTGGTGGTCTTGTGCGATCCGAACCAAGTTGTCGTCGATGGGCTGCGCACCACCTACTATCCCGAGGCGGCGGTCTATGCGGATGCCGGGAAACTGTTCGCCCGCGCGGATGTCGATGTGGTGGACATCGCCACCCATCCGGACATCCGCATTCCGCTCATTCGCGCGGCGCTGGAAAATGGAAAGCATGTCCTCAGCCAGAAACCCTTCGTAACCGATCTGGCGAAAGGCCGCCGGTTGATTGCATTGGCGGAACGCAAGGGACTCAAGTTGGCCGTCAACCAGAATGGACGATGGGCGCCCTACTTCAGCTATCTCCGGCAGGTCGTAAAGGCGGGGTTGCTCGGAGAGGTTGTTTCGATGGATGTCCACATTGCCTGGGATCATTCATGGATCAAGGGCACGGCCTTTGAGAACAACCGGCACATTGTGCTCTACGATTTCGGCATCCACTGGTTTGACATGGTGGCCTGCGTATTCGGCGACCGACCGGTCCATGATGTACATGCCTGCGTGGGCAAGGTCCGTGGACAAACCCTTGCACCACCCATGAGCGCCCACGCCACCATCCGGTACGATGGCGGCATGGCCTCGTTGGCTTTCCATGGCAACACGCGGTTTGATCCCGCGGAGAGCACCGTGGTGACCGGCACCAAGGGCGTCTTCCGTAGTTCCGGTGCGGTTTGCGGCAACGATGCCGTTACGCTGACCACGGATGCTGGGCGGAGCACGGTCGGGTTGGCAGGGCAGTGGTTTCCGGATGGTTTTGCCGGGGCGATGGGCGAACTGCTCTGCGCGATCGAAGAGGATCGCGAGCCGGAAAACAGCGCCCGTGCAAACCTCCAGAGCCTTGAACTTTGCTTTGCGGCGCTGGCGAGTGCCGACTCGGGGAAGCCGGTTGCCGTCGGAAGCATTCAAGCCACCCCTGATCTATACATTGAAAAAGCAACAGCAATTAACCTAGGAGATCGATATGAAACAGAATAGAGCATCGTTTATGAAACGGACCGGCGTCGCGCTAGGAGCCTCGTTCGCCGTTCCGACCATCATCCCGTCCCGCGTGCTGGGCCAAAGCGCCCCCTCCAAAAAAATCACCCTCGGCTTTATCGGCCTTGGCGGTCAAGGCACGGGCAACCTGAGAATGTTCCTCAACTACGGGGACATGCAAGTCATCACCCTCTGCGATGCCTATCTCGGCCGGGCCGAAGCCGCGCGCAAGCTCGTCGAAGAAACCCTTGGCACCACCGGCTACAAGGTCGAGCAGGATTTCCGGACCGTGCTGGCCGATCCCACCATCGATGCCGTCGTCATCTCCACCCAGGACAGCTGGCATGTCCCCATGTCCATCATGGCCCTTGAAGCCGGGAAGCACGTGTTCTGCGAAAAGCCCACCCTCTGCATCGAGCAAGGGCAACAGCTCGTCGCGGCCGCAAAAAAAGCAGGCAAGGTTTATCAGGTCGGCATAGAAGACCGCTCGATGATCCACTTCCACAAGATGGTTGAATGGGCGAGAAACGGCGCCCTCGGTACGCTCCGCCGCATTGAGGTCCAGCTCCCCGGCGGGAAGGACAATCTCCTTGAAGCAGAAGTTCCGGTTCCCGCCGACCTCGACTGGAATCTCTGGCAGGGGCCGGCTGCGTGGCATTCCTTCACCGAAAACCGCACCAAGATCCACTACTGGCGCTACATCCACGACTATAGCAAAGGTTCGCTTCTCGACTGGGGAACCCATCTGGTGGACACGGCCCAGCTCGCGGCCAACGCGCCCGGCATCTGCCCCGTTGAAGTCTCGGGGACTGGCTACATCCCCGAAGGACACCTCTCCGATGTTCCCCTCACGTTCGACCTGCTCTACCGCTATTCCAACGGCGTTGAAATGCAGGTGAAATCCGCCGGCAGACCCGCCGACTCCAACATGGCAACACTCCGGTTCGAAGGCGACAAGGGCTGGATTGCCCGCAACGGATTCAATGCCGGACTTGAAGCGAGCGATCCGGCGATTCTGCAAATCCGCTATGCACCCGGAGAATCCTGCTACGGGAAGCTCCCGCCCCGCGAGCAGCGCGACTTCCTGGACGCCATTGAAACCGGCAGCAAAACCACCTACACCGCCGAAGACATGCACCTTCTATCCACCACCCTCCACATGGGGGTCATTGCCGCCACCCTCAACCGGAAGATGGAATGGGACAACAAAAAGCAGCAGTTTATCAACGATGCCGAAGCCAACAAGCTCTGCAAGGCTCCCGAACCCCGCATCTGGCAAAAAGCATGATTGCAAAAACAGCCATCGCCACCATCCTGCTATCCGGGCTCGCCGCTTTTGCGGAAGAGCCCGGATTCCACCAATTCAGATTCACGGAGAAACAGGATTCTAAAATCCGCCCCGGTGAGCGTTGGTGCGTGCACGACGAGACCCGCCCCCTGCCACCCCGTGTACGGCCTCCCGCCTATACCGGCGAACAGGGAGCCTTGCCCCCCTCCGATGCGATCCCGCTTTTTAACGGAACCGCGCTCGATGCCTTCGCCGACTGTTCCTGGACCATAAAGGATGGAATCGCCACCATGCCCGACTCCAAAGGCACGGTTGACACCAGGCAGGAGTTCGGAAGTTGCCAGCTTCACGCGGAATTCCTTATTCCGCCTCCTTTGCCCAAGCAGCCCACATGCAACATGGGCAACAGTGGCTTCCTCTTCATGGGTCAATACGAATTGCAGGTCTTCGATTCCTACTCGTGTAGAATCTACGCCGACGGCTCCTCCGGCGCCATCTACGGCCAGACGCCGCCCTTGGTGAATGTCAGCCGCAGACCCGGTGAATGGCAATCGGTCGACATCATCTTCGAAGCCCCCGAATTTGAAGAAGGAAAACTCGTCAAGCCGGCCTACATCACCGCCTTCCTTAATGGCGTTCTCATCCAGAACCACGTCGAAATCGAGGGCCCTACCAGCGGGCAATCACTTCCCTACAAGGCGCATCCCGCCAAAATGCCGCTTCGCATCCAAGGGCATGGCAGCGCCATCTCCTTTCGAAACATCTGGATTCGCGAACTGGTGGGAGGGCAAAAGTTTTAAGAAACCGTCCGGGACGTCCCATGTTCCTCGCCGCTGCGCTCGGTGGAGAAAGCCACCTTCTGTAGATTGATGGCATCGACGGGGCAAGCCAGAAGACAGGCGCCGCAACGGATGCATTCATCCTGGTTGATCCAGATCATATTCATTTCGCGCATCGAATCGGCAACGTCCCATGAAACGATGCAGCCTTCGGCGTCGTGGCGCAGCTCCTTGAGCATGAGGATGCATTCGGGCCGCGGCTTGGCCTTGAGGCACCAGTCGCACTTGATGCACTTGTCCTGATCGATCTCGAACTTGAAGTTGCAGCGGTAGCATCGCTTGGCCTCTTCCTGCGCGGTGGCGGCATCGTAGCCGGTTTCCACTTCGTTCGGGAGCCCGCGTCCGGTCAGGGGAAGCGTAGGCATGGGCTGGCGTTCGAGCTCATCCATTGCGCGGGTACGGCCGATGGCCGTTGCATTTTCGACCACCACGACATCCTTCATTTGCGCGCGACCCATCAGGAATCGATCCACCTCGGTCACGACGCCCTTGGCATGGGCAATGGCCTCGATAAGCGAGGTCGCGCCCTGGGCAAAATCGCCGGCCATGAAAATATTTTCGCTGTCTTCCATGGAGGGGAATCCCGCCGCATTTTCCGTCCACGCCATATCGGGAAACTGGCCGGTGGCGAGCAGGACGGAGTCGGCCGGGATGTCGAATTCCTCTTTGGTTCCCGTTCGGACAAAACGCATTCCAACCAGTTTTCCGTCCTCGCCAAGATAGGCGACCGGCGTGGCGTGGCATTCGAGCGGGACTCCCTCGTTGCCCAGCTCCTCCAGTTCGCCGGGCGTGACGCGCATTTCGTCCTTGGAGCGGCGGTAGAACACCTTGAGTATCCAGTCGTCGGACAGCTCGGCGGTCTGCGCTCCGAGCCGCCGGGCGGTGCGCGCGCAGTCCATGGCTGTAAAGCCGCCGCCGACCACGATGGCGCGTTTCCCAATGTGGCTCCGTCCGGTTTCGTTGACCTCCAACAGGAAGTCGAGCCCATGACGGATGCCCTTGAGGTCATGGCCGGGAATATTCAGCAGATTCGGGCGCAGGGTGCCGGCGGCCATGACCACGGCGTCGGATTGTGCGATCAACGTCTCGAGCGCAAGGTCTTTTCCAATCTCGGTGTTGCAAATCAACTCGACTCCAAGGGCGGCGATTTGCCGTATTTCGCGGGCAATGATTTCGCGCGGCAGGCGGAATGCGGGAATGCCTTGGTTGAGCATGCCGCCTGGCCGGTTGTGCTTTTCGTAGACGGTAACCGTATGGCCGAGCAACGTGAGGTTGCGTGCCACCGTCAGTCCGGCGACGCCGGAGCCGATGACGGCCACGCGTTTCCCCGTGCATGGAAACCACGGTTCGAGCAACACGGGGACCTGGTTCTTGAAGTCGGCGGCGGAGCGTTTGGAGAAGCAGATGGCGACGGGTTGGCCGAGGCCGTCGTAGCCATGGCGGCAGGCGGGTTCGCACGGGCGCGAGCCGACTCGGCCGAGGACGGCGGGGAAGACGTTGTCGCGCAGATTGATTTGGTAGGCGGTATCCGGATCGCCGTCGGCGATGGCGGCGAGGTAGGCCGGGATATCGGTGCCGGCGGGGCAGGCCTTTTGGCAGGGGACGCTGGTTTCCAGCCACTGGAAGTCCTTCGCCGCCGAGCAGGTTCCCGGGCGCACCCAGAGTTCTGCCTTTGACGAATGCGGCCGCACGGGGGGTACAAACAGGGACTTGATTTGTTTTGTAAAATCCATCGTCCAAGATGATAGCCAGCGAAGGGATGAATGCGAGTACTTTAGATGAGATCTTAATAGAGGACGGTCGGTCGGCCAAAATAATCGGCGTGCGGTGTTGAGATGCTGTGCGGGCGTCTGCTAATAACGAACCCATGAGCACGAACGAACTTAGCGCCAGCCAGGAAGACTATCTGGAGACCATCTTCTTCCTCTCGCGGGAGGAGGGAAAGGCCCGCCCGAAGGAGATCGCCAAGCGCATGAAGGTGCGTGCGGCTTCCGTGACGGGGGCGCTCAAGGCATTGGCGGAAAAGGATCTGATCAACTACGAGCCGTATGCTTCTGTCACGCTGACCGATGCGGGGCGGGAGGTGGCCGGGCGGATCGCTGTAAAGCATGAAGCCTTGCTGCACTTCTTCATGCAGGTGTTGGGTCTTGAATGCGCCGAGGCCGAGGAGTTTGCCTGCACGATGGAGCATGCGATTCCCGACCACATCCTCAAGCGGCTGGTCCGGTTTGCCGAATACACCGAAAAGTGCCCCAGCTTCACGGCCAGCTGGCTGGATGATGCCGAAGCCTATTTCTGCAAGGCGCAAAACCTCGATGCGCAACGCTGCGAAACGTGCCGCCTGTCCAATCCCGCCTAGGCGAAAATCCCAGTGAATTCCAATCTTATTGGTGCATTTGCCCGAATGTTAGGCACACCATAAAATTGCCAAATTGGGTTGACCTAGTTTAGATAATGTCTAAATTAGCCGGACTTTTTAGCAAGGAATGGGCCGTCATGGCGGATTGTCACGAAGAGGTGAAAAAGCGGATCAACGCATTGTACAACATGCTTGTCGAGCATGAGGGGTTCGGCGAAATGCAGATCGACTTCAAGATCCTTAAAAAAGGGCAAAAGGAAGTCATCATCCGCTGTGGCAAGCAATACCGGTATGTCGTCGACAGCGCGCAGCGCTGTTTGAGGGACTGAGGCAAACAGGATTTTCGAAGGTGTTGAAAGGCAAGGATGAAGCTTAAGGAATTAAAGGTCGGGGAGATCGGCACGGTGGTGGGGTTCAGCACGACGGATCCTGCCTATCGACAGAAATTGCTCCGGATGGGGTTGACCCGCAACGCGGATTTCACGGTGGTGCGCAAGGCGCCCTTCGGTGGTCCCATCGAGATCGAAGTGAAGAGCTTCCGGCTGGTGCTGCGCAGCAACGAGGCCGACGCCTTGGAGGTCGAAAAGAAATGAAGGAACTGAAGATTGCCTTGGCCGGCAACCCCAACTGCGGCAAGACCACGGTCTTCAATGCACTGACCGGTGCGCGCCAGCAGGTCGGCAATTGGCCGGGGGTGACGGTCGAGCGCGTCATGGGCGAATACGCCCATGGCGGCAGCAACGTCGACGTGACCGATTTGCCGGGCATCTATTCCTTTTCCGCGCTCTCGCCCGACGAGGAGGTGGCGCGCAAGCATATCCTGTTCGACACGCCGGACGTGGTGGTCAACGTGATCGACGCCTCCAACCTCGAACGCAATCTCTACCTGACCACCCAGCTGCTCGAAATGCACGTGCCGGTCGTCGTTGCGCTTAACATGATGGACATCGCCAAGCAGCGTGGCATCCGCATCGGGATCGAGCATCTGGCCAAGCACCTCGGCTGCCCGGTCATCCCCATCGTCGCTTCCCGCAAGAAGGGGATCGACGAACTGCGCGAGGCGATCGAGCAAATCAGCAGCACGCACCACCGGCCAGGGACGCGGGTCGAATACGAAAAAGACATCGAAAAGGTGCTTCAATCCTTGGAAATCAGCCTCGGCGATGTGGCACTCAGCAAGAAGGTTTCCGCCCGCTGGCTGGCGGTCAAGCTGCTCGAAAAAGACGAGCTGGCCATGGAGCTCATCGGTGCCGACAAGGCGCTGCTTCCCGATCTGGCAGACCAGCTCAGGAAGGTTGAACGCATCGTCGGCGAAGATACCGACATGATCATTGCCGACGGCCGCTACGGCTTCATCCACGGCCTCGCGCTCGACGTTACCGCCGGTAGCGACAAGATGCGCAAAACCTTTTCCGATGCCGTCGACAAGGTGGTGCTCAATCGTTTTCTCGGCTTTCCGGTCTTCTTCGGGGTCATGTATCTCGTCTTCGCCCTCACCATCAACGTGGGCGGGCCGTTCATCGATTTCTTCGACGGGCTTTGCGGAACCATCTTCGTGGATGGCTTCGGTTCGCTGCTCGCCTCCCTGCACTTCCCCGACTGGGCGGTGGCGATTCTGGCGGAAGGAATCGGTGGCGGCATCCAGACGGTATCGACCTTCATTCCACCGATCTTCTTCATTTTCCTCAGCCTGTCGTTCCTGGAGGATTCCGGCTACATGTCGCGCGCGGCCTTCGTGATGGATCACTTCCTGCGCACCATCGGATTGCCCGGCAAGGCGTTCATCCCGATGCTCGTCGGCTTCGGTTGCAATGTCCCCGGCATCATGGCCACGCGCACCTTGGAGAGTAAACGCGACCGCATCCTGGCCATCCTGATGAATCCGTTCATGTCGTGCGGCGCGCGCCTGCCGGTCTACACCCTCTTTGCCGCGGCCTTCTTTCCGCAGAGTGGCGGCATCGTGATCTTTGCCATCTACCTCATCGGCATCGCGCTGGCCGTCATGACCGGCCTGCTGTTCAAGAACACCCTGCTGCGCGGCGAGGTCACCAGCTTCGTGATGGAGCTGCCGCCGTATCACCTGCCGACCTTCAGCGGCGTGATGTACCACACCTGGCACCGCCTCAGCTCCTTCCTCATCAAGGCGGGCAAAGTGATCCTGCTGATCGTCGCCGTGCTCGGCTTCCTCAACTCGATGGGAACCGATGGCTCGTTCGGCCACAACAACTCGAAAGACTCCGCGCTCAGCGCCATGAGCCGCGCCGTGACTCCGGTCTTCCGGCCCATGGGCATCCGCGACGAAAACTGGCCCGCGACCGTCGGGCTCTTCACCGGCATCTTCGCCAAGGAAGCCGTCGTTGGAACGCTCGCTTCGATCTACGCCCAGATGGAAACCAAGGAGATGGTCGTCAGTGAAGTGCCCATCAAAAAATTCGATTTCTGGCAGGGCATATCCGATTCCTTCGCGGTCATCCCGGCCGGGTTCAAAGGTTTCTTCGACCAGCTCGCCGACCCGCTCGGCTTGCGCAGTGCGCTGGTGGCCGTGAAAGATACCGACCGGTCGTCCTACGCCACCATGGTGGGACGTTTCGGCGAGCACGGCTCCAAGGCCGCCTTTGCCTATCTGCTCTTTATCCTGATCTACTCCCCGTGCGTCGCTGCCCTCGCCGCGATCTACCGCGAGATCGGCCTGCGCTGGATGCTCTTTGCCGTGAGCTATCTGACGACCCTGGCGTGGGTCATCTCCACCGCCTACTACCAGATCGCCACCTTCACCGTCCATCCGTCCTCCTCCACCGGATGGCTCGGGCTCTGCGCAGCCATCCTGATTACCTTCTACATCGGCCTGCGGATGGCCGGAAACAAAGCCGTAAGGGCAGGATAAAAATGAAACCACCGAATACACAGAGCCGCAACCAAAGATTTTACCAACGAATGAATAAAAACTACGAATGGACTTCCTTCCCTTGGTTTTTTTAATTCGTAGTTTTTATTCATTCGCTGGTCATATTCCCGTGTATTCGGTGTATTCTTCGGTTAATTGAAATGCTTACTTCAATCGTTAAACTACTACAGGACCGCGGCGCGCTTTCCGTTCAGGAAATCAGCCTCGCGCTCGGCATCGAATCGAGCGCCCTGCATCCCATGCTCGAGATGCTCGTGCAGAAAGGGAAACTCCTGAAAGTCGATCTTCCCTGCAATACCGGTTGCGCCGGCGGTTGCTCCAAATCCGACACCATGACGTTCTACAAACCCTCCTAGCGAAGCTTTTTTTCCAAAGTCCTAGAATTGCTCCGCCGTGAGAATGAAGAAAAGCTTTTGTTCCGGATCCAGTCCCGGCGGCAGGCCGAGGGTGCGCACGGCATAGTGGGCGTCGGTGTTGTCCGTGGTTTCCGTGACGATGGTGGGGGCAAGCTCGGTCCATTCCGCGCGGGGGGTGGAAAGGTCGCTGCTGTAGAAAATGCGGTAGTGGAGCCCGGCGGCGGCGAACGCTTGAAGCTGGCGCTGAAGCAGCCGGATCTGTCCCGGGCCGTCGGCTTGGATCAGCAGGGATTTCGATGGATGGTCGGCGGTTGCGGGGTCGGTGCCCCATGCCCATTCCGCCCAGTTGACCGTTCCGTCGCCGTCGGGGTCGGCATCGCGGTCGGTGTCCGAACCGGAGAGTCCTTTATCGAGCGCATAGGCGGCGGCCTGCGCGTTGCCGAGCGGCAGCGTCCGGACGATGAGGTTGTCCATTTCCGCATAGCCGCTGGTATGGGCGCTTAGGCCCAGGTAGTTGGCATCGGTGGAATCCCAGGCGAAGGAATTGGTGATGACAGCGGTACCATTGAAGTAAACCGTAACGTTCACCGGCTCGCCCGCACCGAATCCGCTGGAGAGTGCGAAGGCGGCCAGCAGGGTTCCGTTGGTTGCGCCGACAATTACGTCACCCGCCAGAACGCCGTTTTTCGACAGCTTCACATGGCCGGCCAGATCAAGCTCCACAAAGCAGTCGGCCGTATCGCTGCGGAAATTCCCGGGCTGGCCGATGTCCGCGCCGCCGGCCGCCTCGGCCTGGGTCAGTCCGACGCCGAAGCCGACGTACCGGCCTGAAAGTCCGCTGGTGTTGGAATTGATTTCGTTGATGGCCAGTTCGACGCTGAATCCGCCAGCATCGATAATATCCTGCCCGTTGAAATCCATCATCAATCCGGTTTCGGACATGCCACTGCTTGAGATGGCCAGCCGCAGCCGGTTGGTTACGACCTTCGTCCGGGAGGCACCGTATCCTTCGAAATAGGTGGCGTTGATCGGTTCAAGATCCCTGCCGGCATACGTGCCGGAGATGCCGTCGCGCGCAGCATCGATATCGTCGGCGTCAGGCCGGTCAAAGGTATCGTAGAACAACTCGGTGCCCAGCGGCATGGCGAATGTGGATGGGCTGGCCGCTGTCGTGCCGAGCAATCGGTTGGCGTTGAGTCCGGTCTGGCTGTTCACCCAGGCGTTGAACGCGTCAACCATCTCCGCCAGTAGATCCGTATGGTAGAACGCGAGGTTGTTCATTTCGGAAGGATCAACCTCCATGTTGTACAGCTCCAGTGTATGGGCCGGCAAATCGGTGCCGCCCATCGAGAACCGCTTGGTCACCAGCTTCCACTTTCCGCGGAACATGGCGCGGTTGCGTTCGTGCTCGATGAACAGATCGTGTTCGGCCGGGGCCCCGCCTTGCAGTACAGGCTTCAGGCTTGTACCTTGCAGTGGCGCAACGGCGTACCCGGCAGGATTTGCCGCCGGGTAATTGATTCCGGTGATGTCGAGAATGGTGGCCATGATGTCCATGGCGTGGCCGCGCGCATCGGTCCAGCTCCCTTTGACGCTATCGGACATTCCGGCGGGCCAGTGCATAATCATCGGGGTGCGGCAGCCGCCTTCGTGAGTGTGGTGCTTGAAGAAGCGCAACGGCGTGTTGCTGACGTTGGCCCAGGCGCCCCCCAGTTGCAATTTGGGTTCGCCGGTCAACCCCATTTCCGCGAGCCGGGTGCCGGTCAGCGGAAAATCATTGGTGTAAACCGATCCGTTGACCGTGCCGCCTTCGACGCCGCCTTCATAGTTTCCGCCGTTGTCGGAGAGGAAAAAAATCAGCGTGTTGTCCAGTTCGTCGGCGGCTTCGAGACGTGCAACGATGCGGCCCAGATCCCAGTCCATCCGGTGCACCATCGCCGCATAGACCGCCATGCGCCGGGCTAGGTCGTTCTGCTCGGCAACGGGCAGCGAGTTCCATGCCGGGATGGCCGGGCCGGTGTTCGGCTGGTAGCTCATCGGGGAGAGCCGGTGTTCCGGGCCGATGACGCCCTGGGCGAGCTGCCGCCCATACCGGAGCTGCCGCGTCATATCCCAGCCGACTTCGTAGCGGAAGAAGTCCACGTCATTGGTTGTTGCCGGATCCTGCCCGATGTCGGTGTAGAGGTCGGTGATGTCCTTCGGAGCTTCCAGATACCAATGGGGGGCGTTGAAGGCCTGATAGATGAAAAACGGTGCTCCGTCTCCCTTGCCGAAATGGTAGTCGAGATATTTGAGGGTGTAGTCCGTGTATGCATCGGTCGTATAGAACGTGCCCGGAGCATAGTCGATCGGGCTGAGTTCTCCGTTGCCGGAGACGAATCCGTAGGTTGCGCCGTCAGCCCAGTAATCTGTTTGGTTTCCATCCGCGTCAACTCCCGGACCGAAAGCCTGCCCGAACCCCCGGCTGATCGGGTCGCGCCCGTCGGCTTTAACGCCCAAATGCCATTTTCCGGCGAAATAAGAGCGATAGCCGTTGGCATCAAGAATTTCGGGAATGGTCGCGTTGTTATCAATCCTCAGCGGCGGCAGGCTGGCGCTTGGATCAATGCCGCAGGTCTGCATGTGCAGCCCGGTCATCAATGCCGCGCGGGTCGGGGAGCAGCGGGCCTCGTTGTAGAAATGGCGGAAACGCAGGCCATTCGCGGCCAGCGTGTCGAGCGTGGGCGTGTGGATTTCGCTGCCATAGGGGGCGATGTCGGACCAGCCTAGGTCGTCCACGAGCACCACTAGAATGTTCGGACGGTTGGATGCAGCTGACGGATCCGCGCTGATGCCTAGCGCCAGGCCGAGCAGGAGCAGTGAACGAACATTGGCTGAGGAGAAAGCAGACATTCCGGTTTAAAGTCCCTTTTTAAACAGAACCCAGATTACAGGGCGGCCATCTCGATTGCAATGGAGCGTTGTGGTTCGAAATCTGACGGATGCCCCGACTTATCCGTTCTACGGGAGGCATCGACCAGTCGGGTTTGGCATTCCATGGACATGGGAGGTTGACGGAGTAGAATAAACGCCTAATTATGAAATTCAGGTGAATCGGCGAAGCCAATAGCGAGCGATGAGGAAATCGGATAGTATGAAAAAAGAACAACCAGTGCATTGTTCCATGGTCGCGTTGGGGTTGAAAGAGCTGGATGCACGAATCGATGGGTTCCTCAAAGCTGCACAAGCTGTCGTGTTCGGTCCAAACCCGGCCTACACCGAAAAACTAGGCGAGCTGCCGTACCGTTATGAAAAAGAATAATACCGCTTCCCTTTTCGTACTCCTGATGGGAATTGCGCTGCTCATGCAAGATGCATCCGGGCAGACGAAGACGGTGCGTCCCAATATTCTGTTCGCCATTGCGGATGACTGGGGCTTTGGCCATGCGGGAGCCTACGGTTGTCCATGGGTGAAGACTCCGGCATTTGACCGTGTCGCCCAAGACGGAATATTGTTTTTAAACGCCTATACGCCCAATGCCAAGTGCGCGCCGTCGCGGGCCTGCATTCTCACGGGACGCAACTCTTGGCAACTCAAGGCGGCTGGCAACCATATGGCGTTTTTCCCGCCGGAGTTTACAACCTATTCCGAGGCGCTCGGCAGCAACGGCTACTTTGTCGGCATGACGGCCAAAGGCTGGGCGCCGGGTGTGGCCGTAACCACGGCCGGGAAACCGCGTCAACCGGCCGGGAAATCTTTTAACGCCCGCACTGCATCGCCGCCCACGGACGACATAAACCGCAACGATTACGCCGCCAACTTTGCCGACTTCCTGGATGCCGCCCCGACGAACAAGCCGTGGTGCTTCTGGTACGGCAGCACCGAGCCGCATCGCGGTTATGAATACGGCAGCGGGGTCGCCAAGGGCGGCAAGAATCCCTCGGACATCGACCGCGTACCGGCTTGCTGGCCGGACAATGAAACGGTTCGCAACGACCTGCTCGACTATGCTTTCGAGACGGAGCATTTCGATCTCCATCTGGGGCGGATGCTGGCCGAGTTGGAGAAGCGCGGACAGCTCGGCAACACGTTGGTGGTTGTAACGTCCGACAACGGCATGCCGTTCCCCCGCATCAAGGGCAACGGATATGAAATGTCCAATCACCTTCCGCTGGCGATCATGTGGCAACGCGGCATGACCGCTCCGGGCCGCGTTGTCAGCGACTATGTCAGCTTCATTGATTTCGCGCCGACGTTCATCGAAGTCGCGGGCGTGCAGTGGTCGGATACTGGCATGGCTCCGGCGACGGGGTGTAGCCTGACCGATATTTTGTATTCAAAAAAATCCGGTTGTGTAAATCCAGCGCGCGACCATGTCCTGATCGGCAAAGAGCGCCATGATGTGGGCCGTCCGCATGATCAGGGCTATCCGATCCGCGGCATCGTCAAAGACAGCTGGCTTTACCTGCGCAACTTCGAGCCGTCGCGCTGGCCCGCAGGCAATCCGGAGACCGGCTACCTCAACACTGACGGCGGTGCGACCAAGACATTCATTTTAGACGCACACCGCAAAGACGCGAACGATCCCTACTGGGCGCTGTGCTTCGGCAAGCGTCCGGAGGAGGAGCTCTACAACATTCGGAAAGATCCCGACTGCTTGGACAATCTCGTCGCGAATCCTGAAGTCCGGATACGCAAAGAACAGCTTCAGCAACAGCTTTTCAATGAACTCAAGCAGCAGGAAGATCCCCGCATGTCCGGAAATGGAAGCTTCTTCGAAGCCGAGCCGTATTCCGACGCTTTGCGCCGCGGTTTCTACGAACGCTTCATGAGCGGCGAGAAAATCAAGACACCTTGGGTCAATGATTCCGACTTCGAAATCCCGCCCCTGAAATAGGCCCTTCGACTCAAGATTCCTGCGACACTCCGCGCGCACCGAACGCGGCTGATCACTATCTTGAATACTGCGCAGGCTCGCGGTAGGTGGCATCCCAGTTCTTGAAGACCGGTTCGAGACCCTTGGCGCGCAGCATGTCGCAGAATTCGGGAATGTTGCGCTCGTCGCTGATCTCGAACTGCTCGGTCGATTCTTCGGTGCCTTCGCTATATCCGCCGACGGTGGTTTTGCTCGCGATGCTCATTTTGGAGATGCCGAGTCCGGCCATGCCGTCGCGGACGCGGCCCGGCTCGCGGGTCGAGAGCACCAGCGGGATTTCCGGCAGGCAGATGCGCAGCGCAAAAATAAACTGCGCCATCATTTTTTCGTCGACCGGATGGTCGGCACTGAAGCCGCCCAGCTGCGGACGGATGCGCGGGAAGGAAATGGATAAGCCGGCCTGCCAGTAGTTTTTCAGCAAATACTTGGCGTGGCGGTAGACGCAAAGCAGGTCGAAGCACGGATCGGCCAATCCGAGCAAGGCTCCGATGCCGACGGTGCGCATGCCGCCGCGCAGCGCGCGGTCCGGTGCATCGAGACGTTTGAAAAAGTCGCGCTTGTCGCCCCAGCGGTGCATCTTTTCGTAGACGACCTGGTCATAGGTTTCCTGGTAGAGCGTCACGCCCGTGCAACCGGCCTCGGCCAGCGTGCGGTATTCGGCTTCCTCCATCGGGAAGACTTCGATGTTTACGTTGTGGATATACTCGGCCGCGATGGCGATGCAGTTGCGCAGGTAGGGCACGTCGGCTTCGGGCATGCGCTCGCCGGTCAGCAGCACCAGCTCTTCGAAATGCATCGCCTTGATGGCTCCCATCTCGCGGCGCAGCCCGGCTTCGTCGAGCACCGCCCGTTTGGCGCGGCGGTCGCCGGCGATGCCGCAGTAGAGGCAGCCGCCGTTGCAGAAGTTCGACAGGTAGAGCGGGGTATAGAGCGCGATCGTCTGGCCAAAGTGGCGGCGCGTGATCGCCTGCGCCCGTTGCGCCATGAGTTCGATAAATTCGCCCGCCGCCGGAGAAAGCATCAGCGCCATCTCCCGTTCCCCCGGATTCTCCGAGAGGATCGCCGATTGGATGGCGCGCGCATCCGAACTTCCAGTCATTGGAAGCCACTGCGTTGGGTCGAGCCAGTCGGGGAGGGGGGCAGGATTCAGGTTGCAGGATGCAGGATTCATGATTTTGAGGTGAGGTGTTGTTTTTCTACGGCTTGGATGAAGTGGTTGAGTTTTCGTCCCAATGTCATGGTTTGTTCAACGAACGGGTCAGTCGATGAACTGAGATCTGGGTGGCAGTCTTGAATGTATTTCAACCATTCGAGGGTTTCGTCGCAGGACGAATGTGCATAAATCAGGAACTTTACAAAATCAGCCTTGTACCTTCTTCGTCCATATCCTTCGACGATATTGGCTGAAATGGATTTAGAAGCCCGTCTTAGCTGGCTTCCGATTTCATAGGTTTCATGCTTTGGCAGTTGCAGGGTGAGTTTATGGATGCTTACTCCAAGCTCATGGGCAAGCTTGTAAACATCAAGATCGGCATATGAACTCATGGTCTCCTCCTCTCCAAGCATCTTGCAACCTGCATCATGAATCGCCATTCGACAGAAACGAAGTGAGTGGCGAACTGGCTACCGCGACTTCGCTGGTGGGCATGAGGCCGGCGAGGCGGGCGGCGCGGCCGGCTTCGACGCCGGTCTTGAAAGCGGCGGCCATGGCGGCGGGGTGGGCGGCGGCGGCGATGGCGCTGTTGACCAGTACGGCGTCGCAACCCATCTCCATCGCGCAGGCGGCTTCGGACGGTGCGCGCAGGCCGGCGTCGACGATGACGGGAACGTTGGCGTCGCGGATGATGATCTTGATCATCCCGGCGGTGGAGAGCCCCTTGCCGGTGCCGATGGCCGCGCCGAGCGGCATGACCGCCGCGCAGCCAACGTCTTCGAGCCGTTTCGCCAGCACCGGGTCGGCCGGAATGTAGGGCAGCACGATGAAGCCTTGCTTAACGAGCTCGATGGCGGCTTCGTAGGTTTCGATGGCGTCGGGCAGGAGGTGGTGCGGGTTCGGGTGGATTTCGAGTTTCACGATCGGACTCTTGCTCAGTTCGCGACCGAGCATGGCGGCGCGGATGGCCTCCTTGGCATTCATCGCCCCCGAGGTGTTGGGCATAAGCCGCACGTTCTTGAGCTCGGCGAGCGGGCCATATAGATCATCCTCGGCCTGGTCGCGGTTGAAGCGTCGCAACGCCACGGTTACCAGCTCGGTACCCGAAGCCTTGACGGACTCGATCATCGCCTTGGTGCTTGAAAATTTTCCGGTTCCCAGAAACAGGCGTGAACCAAACTCCTGTCCGCCGATTTGTAAAATATCCGACATGCTATCCGCCTCCCACGAAGACGAGCATTTCGACTTCGTCGTTTTCATTCAGTGTAGTGGTTTTCCAGTCATTGGACGGTACCACGTTGCCGTTGACCATCAGCGCGGTATGCGCCTGGTTTGCGCCGAGTTCGCCAAGCAGGGCTTCGACCGTTCCCGCGCCGCGGTGCTCGTGTGTTTCGCCATTCACCGTTAATCTCATGGTCGTTCTCCAACAAAAAAAGCGCTCCGAACCTTCGGAGCGCTTGAAACCAATTCAAACTCTCCCTTGCGCCGGCATGATCCGGATCAGGTTCAACGGGTATGATCTCAGCACGTTCCATACATTGGATCGGCACCCCGGGTTACTGGGTTCAGAGGTTGCCAGCGCAGGGGGTTGAAGTAAAGCGGGAAGCCGCGAAAAGACCGGCTCCAAAAAATGCTTTTTTGTTATTGCGGCGGAAGGGCGTTTTGCTATGGTGCGTCCTCGTTTTTACCACGCGACCCCATCGTCTAGTGGCCTAGGACTCCAGGTTTTCATCCTGGCAACACGGGTTCGAGTCCCGTTGGGGTCGCCATTTTTTTGTGTCGGTAAAACGCCTATGACCCCATCGTCTAGTGGCCTAGGACTCCAGGTTTTCATCCTGGCAACACGGGTTCGAGTCCCGTTGGGGTCGCCACTTCTCCAAGCAACGACTTATCCGCAGGTGATGCCTTCCCACAAGATCCACGGGCCGCCGCAACCGGCTTCGACGCCTTCCTTGTGGTATTTTCCGCAGCCGCCCCATTTGTTGTGCGGTTCGCCCTGGTCGGGCGTGCCGTCGGCCTCGATGGTGCTCTTGGCGATGATGGAGTTCAATAGGCGCGGCACCGGGTCGGAGAGTTCGACGTGTCCGCCTTGCGGGCCGAGAAAGAGCTTGCCGGTGCGCTTGCCGTCCTTCACCTCTTCGAGATATTCCGTTCCGGCGGTCAGTCCCATGCCTTTTGGATCCTCCATGCCGCCGTGCGCGTGCTCGGCGATGTAGCCATTGCCGCAGAGCGCGGCCAGCTCGTCGAGGGTTTTGTCGCCGGCGGTAAAGTAGGTGTTGGTCTGGCGCGGCATGAGCGGGCGTTTCCAGCTTTCGCGCTTGCCGTTGGACTGGCGCGGCGCGGGGCCGTTGATGTCGCCGACGAGCGAGGAAATCAGATCGTTCATGGGCGAGGAGAGTATGCCTTGGTCGAGGATGGTCTGCGGCCGGGCAATGAAGCCTTCGTCGTCGAAGAAGTGCGTGCCATTCACGCCCCACGGGGTGTGGCCCATCGCAAAGACGCCCGCGTTGTTGATGATCGTCGCCTGCTGGTTGCCGACGAGTGTTCCCTTTTTACGAAGTCCCGGCGCGCAGCTGCGGCCCAGCCGGCAGGTATCGCCTTCCTGGGTGTGGCCGAACGCTTCGTGGGCGATGACGCCGGTCACGTCGGGGCCGGTGATGATCCGGTAGCGGCCGGGCTGGATGTGCGGCGCGTTTTCAAGTTTGATGGCGGTTTCGATGAGGTCGGCAATCACGGCATCGTCGATAGAGTTGGCCGCTTCGGCCCCGGCCATGCCGCCGATAATGTTGCGGATGGTTTTGCCCTTCGGCGTGACGGCGTAGAGGTAGTACAGGCTGGAGAAGAGGGATTGCGACATCATGCGCGTCCGGTCCACAAACAGGCGGCTCTTGACTTTGCGGCGGATCATGGTTCCGGCCGATGCGAGCTGGTCGCCGCCAGCCTTTTCAATCGCCTCTTTCAAATCGCGCGAGCGTTGCGTGGTTTCGGCCTTGCTTCGCGATTCCGAAAGCGACGGATCGTAGGCGCTGCCAAAGTGCACCGGCGTTTCCGGCGTTGGCAGTGCGCCGTTGCCGGCGGCCAGAATCTGTGCGCGCACCGGTTCGGCGAAGGCATCCAACGGCTCGTCGCTCCATCCCAGTGGCGTATAGACCGCCGGTGCCGGGTGCCGGTCGAGGTAGGCGAGGGCTTCCTGCCGCAGCGTTTCCGCTTCGTTCAGCAACTGGGCTTCGTCGAAGAAGTTGGTGGCATATTCAAAATTGCGGTGGCCCGCCAGAATACGCAGCACCAGCCCGCGGTCGACGGTCATGCTGCTGGCTTCGGTGCGGCTGACGTTGCTTTGAAACTGGTCGAGATCTTCCAACGCGGCAAAGGCGTAGAGACGGTCTTCCGCTCCGGCTTCCATCGCGGCCACCAGTTTTTTCAGCAGCGGGAAAAAGGAACGGAGTTCGTCTTTCAAGGGATAGGGTATCGTGTTCATGCGCAGTCTCCTTTGGTTTGGCCGGCAATGCTGACGCCGCGCGTGATGAATAGGGCGTCGGGGCCGCGGTAGCCCAGCGCCGCCGCGTAGCTGTTTGCGGGCGAGCTGACGGTTCCGGTCGTCGATGAAAACCGGCATCCGGTAAAGTTTTCCTTCAGGTTGCCGGAAACAACGCCGCCCTTGACCAGGGTAACGCGGCCATCCGCTGCAACATGGCGGCCCAGTTTGATTTCCGAACTCCACGTCAGTTTTTGGGAATCGATCAGCAGCGATGAAAATTTGATCACCTCGATATAGTCCGAGCCCTTGAGCGACTCCGCCGTCAGCGTTCCGGTTGCCACCACCAGGTTTCCACCCAGTCCGTTCGGTTCGAGCCCCAGGTATTGGCCGAAGCGGTTTCCAATAATGCGATCAACCACCCGGTTGTTTTCAACCAGTGCACCGGAGCGTGCGGGCAATCCGTCAATGGCATACGCGCTGGAGAGCGCCATGCAGGGCAGGGTCGGATCGAGCCGTAGCTGGAGCGGATCGCCATCGCCGCCGCCGAATGCATCGCCCGGTTTCAGGAACGGGAGCTTGAGATATTCGTTCATGCAGTTGAGTTGCTTCACCACGGCGTCCAGCATTTGGGAGAGCGCCTCCTTGTCGATCAGAATGGATGCCGCGTCCGAGGTATCGGGTTCTTCGCTGTCACCCAGCACCGACACCTGCAGCGCGCAGCGTTCGACAAAGCCCTTCACATCCAGATCCGCGACGGATACCGACGTATCGTGCTCATGCACTTCCTTGTCGTTTTCGCCACCGGCGCGTTCCATCGCTGCCTCCAGATAGACGTCGCTCTGTTCGACGTCGTAGGCAAGCCCTTCGGAATTGATGAGCGTGCTGATGCTGTAGTTGAGGAAAAGCTCGGCCGAGTTCAACCTGCAACCTTCCGTGGCGGCGAAGGCCTCGGTGAATTGCCGCTCGATCGATTCGATCACGGCGGCCGGATTATCGCGTATCTCCGGATCGCATGTTTCCACCGGTGCGGGCGGCGTGGCCGGCGGACCGGCCAGCTTCCATGTCTGGTTCTTGCTGCAACGCGATAGCTCGATCGCTTCCGCCAACTGCGCGTCGACCGGTCGGAACGGCACTAGATCGATGGACGCCGTGCCCACGCTATTGGCGTCCGCCATCGGGCAGTAGACCGACAACTGATAGGCGTCGCCATTTACCCGGCGGCTCTGGTGGCACGTCAGCGATGCGCCATCGGGTGCGGCATACAAGCGCTGGTGGCTCCGCGAAGCCGTCGCCTTCAGGCTCCATCCCTGCAATGTCCCCGCTCCGGCCAGGGCCGCGAGTTGCCGGGTGACTTCCGATATGAAATTGCTCTGATCCATGGGGTCTCCTAAAAAGTTGCCGCACGATGCCCGTCCCGGAATCCGTTGTCCAAGAAAAATGGGAGCCGAGTTTCGGCGATGTATCGGGAAAGTTTGACAGAATGGTTTGGGACAGAATAATTGCCCGCATTGAATGGGAATTATTCTGTCCATCATGGTTTTGTTAAAATCAATCTGGGGAAAGGTGCCGAAACATGGCGTGTAGACACATTGTTTGGGATTGGAACGGGACGCTGTGGGACGACACCTGGCTGTGCGTCGAGATCAACAACCACATGCTGCAACGGCGCGGGTTGGCAGGAATCACGCCGGAGATCTATCGCGACCGGCTCTGCTTTCCGGTGACGGACTACTACAGCCAAATCGGCTTTGATTACGAAAAGGATCCCTACAAAACCCTGGCCGAGGAGTTCATCGAAGAATACGAGCGCCGCCGCTTCGAATGCGCCCTGCAGCCCGGTGCCCGGGAACTGATCCAATCGCTGCAGGACCGGAAAATCCCCCAGGCGGTCCTCTCGGCCTATCAGCACGACACCCTTTTGCAGGCCGTCGACCATTTCGGCCTGACGGACTTCTTCGCGGACATCATCGGCCTCGACGACATCTACGCCGCCGGCAAGGTCGAGAACGGCAGGAAATACATCGCCGGCCTCGATCTCGCCCCCGAAAATGTCCTGTTCATTGGCGACACCATCCACGACTTCGACGTGGCGCAGGCCATGGGCGTCGACTGCGTGCTCGTCGCCAACGGCCACAACAGCCGCTCGCGGCTGGAAGAATGCGGCGTACCCGTCTTCGATTCGATCGACGAAATGAAGAAATTCGTGGTTGCGCCTTCGGGCGGTTGAGGGGGCGACCGCCATGTCGTCCCAAGGCCGGGACAGGGCCCGGCCCGCCATCGCCGCAACCCCGCCTCTTCCGACTGAAATGCTTTGTCCATCCGTTGTTAAACGGCTAAAGTCTCGAACCAATATAGGTTTTGCGAAGTTCTTGGGGATCAGGGTGTTTATGAAGTTTTCGGAAGTAGCGGAAAATGTGAAGCAATTGGCGGATAATCCTCCGCCGAAGGACGAGTTTATCTTTGAACTGCTGCTGGCGTATGGCTCGCCGAAGGCGACGATTTCACGGCTAAAGGCCGGTCAGCTGAATCTTGCGAAAACGCCGTGCGACGTTCTGCTAAAAAAGAAGGTGTGGTTCCGACCGGTCAACGTACCGCAGGCGTCTCGCTTGCTTAATGTACCGCAGGCGTCCCGCCTGCCCGGTGGAACGGAAAGCCCGCAGAATGCGGGCGGTACGGAACCCGTAATTGAAGAAGCCATCGAGCTGATCATTTCCGGCGAAATTCTAAACTATCAGTATGATGCTGAGACGAAGCTCATCAAAAGGAAAATGAAGAGGATAAGTACATGAGCCAGATTCGTGAGCAATTGGGAAAAATCAATGCTGTGCTGACTTCCATCTGTGATTGGGATGAGTTCTTTGAGAATCAGAGAGATGAGCTGCTATTTTCTCAAGAAGTAATTGATGAGTACGAGGAAGAAGAGTTGCTTCCAGAAGAAATTGACATGGACTTCCCCGGTGAAGTAGACCGCACAACGATTGAGACCAAAGAGTTGCAGGAACTATATGATGATATCCTGTCCATCGATTGCTCCAACCCAAGTTGCATCAAAACAAAGCTGAGGCGTTACTATATTGTTGAAATCTCCGGCTCCACACGCGATTTCTTTCCGGAAGAATCTATAGATATCCATCATACTGTGGCTCCGGGAGTAAGCATGGGGGTGGTCAGCAACTCAATCATCGTTGGCCTTGCCGCTACAAAACTTGGTGAATATGACAGTGATTACTGGGGCACCATCTCTCAATACTATGCTGTAGAGATCATCTATGACAGCGAGGAGCGCATTCTCCCTAGGGATGAAGAACAAAAAATTCTGTTCGCCATGGCCATGATCTGGGAGGCGTGGCGGGATGCGGTTCAATCGGCAACGGTGGGGAACTTGAAAACCGGGAATTGACAGATTTATACATTTGGCTATATTGCCAAATATAAATTGGAGGGCAGGCGATGACGGGCAAGGAAAAAGTCCAATACGAGGCAAAGGCGCGGATCCTGAAGGCGCTGGCGCATCCGGTGCGGCTATGGATGGCGGAGCAGCTGGCCGGCGGCGAGCGGTGCGTGTGCGAGTTTGTGGACGTGCTGGATCTGGACTTCTCGACGGTCTCGAAGCATCTTTCCGTGCTCAAGCAGGCCGGGATTGTGGCGGACGACAAGCGCGGCAAGCAGGTGTTCTACAGTCTGCGGGTGCCGTGCATCCTCAATTTCATGCATTGCGTTGAAGAGGTGATCCAAAACAATTCGGCTCGGCAGGCGGAATTAGCAAAATAAAATTTGAACGTTGTTTGGCCATTATGTCAAATGACCATGCATAAGTGCTGAAAGGAGAACCCATGTTTTGGAAGAACGAGTGGAAAAAGTTGGCGGTGATCGTGGCGGTGTTTCTGGGCTGCTTCTATCTACCGGTGGGTCATGCGCGGTTCGACAACGCCGTGCTGGAAGCCTTTCATCTGGTGAAGTGGTATGCCCGCGAACATGTGCTGCTCTGCCTGATCCCCGCCTTTTTCATTGCGGGCGCGATTGCGGTGTTTGTCAGCCAGGCTTCGGTGATGAAATATCTCGGGGCGAAGGCGAAGAAGGTGGTGGCCTACGGCGTTGCGGCGGTTTCGGGCACCATTCTGGCGGTCTGCTCCTGCACGGTGCTGCCGCTGTTTGCCGGTATCTATCGCATGGGGGCCGGTCTCGGTCCCGCGACGGCGTTCCTCTACTCCGGCCCGGCGATCAACGTGCTGGCCATTGCGCTCACCGCCCGCGTTCTGGGAATTCAACTAGGCGTAGCGCGTGCCGTTGGTGCCATGGCGTTCAGCATCATCATCGGTCTGCTAATGCATTTTATTTTCCGCAAGGAGGAGCAGGAAAAGGCCGCCGCGCAAATGGCCATGCCGGACGAGGAGGTCAAGCGTCCGCTCTGGCAGAACGGCCTCTATTTCTTTTCGATGGTTGCCATCCTGGTCTTCGCCAACTGGGGCAAACCGGATGTAGCCGCCGGACTTTGGGCGGCTGTTTATTCGACGAAATGGATCGTCACCTCCGTCTTTGCCGTCGCGCTGGGCGTGATGCTGGTGCTCTGGTTCGGCATCAAATGGTGGAAGGTGGCGCTGACCGCGCTGCCGACGGCGGCTCTCGCCGTCGCCTTTCCAGAACAGCCGATGGTCGCCTTCGCGGCGGCGGTGGTCGGACTTTCGGCCTTTACGAGCACCGACAAGGGCGAAGCGGGCGAATGGTTTTCCTCGTCGTGGGGCTTTGCCAAGCAGATCCTGCCGCTGCTGCTGATCGGCGTACTGGTGGCCGGGGCGCTGCTCGGGCGCGTCGGCCATGAAGGGCTGATCCCGTCGGAATGGGTGGGAACCGCGGTCGGCGGCAACTCGCTGCGCGCCAACTTCATCGCCTCGTTCGCCGGCGCGTTCATGTATTTCGCGACGCTCACCGAAGTGCCGATTCTGCAAGGTCTGATCGGCAACGGCATGGGTCAGGGCCCCGCGCTCGCGCTGCTGCTGGCCGGCCCGGCGCTCAGCCTGCCGAACATGCTCGTCATCCGCAGTGTGCTCGGCACCAAAAAGACCGTGGTTTTCGTTTCGCTCGTGATCGTCATGGCCACGTTCAGCGGCATGGTTTTCGGCGTATTCTTTCATTGAACAAGAGGAAGGAGCAGTCAACCAAAGGAGCAAACCATGAAGACATTCGATAGCATCGGATTCGTCGGCGGAGGTCGGGCAACGCGGTTCCTGCTCGAAGGCTGGAAGGCCGCCGGACCATTGTCCGGAAACATCCATGTGGCGGATTGCAATGCGCAGGTGCTCGATGCGCTCGCGGCCGATTTCCAGGGTATTGCCCGCGCAACCACCGCGCAGGCGTCCGGCTGCGAACTCGTCGTACTGGCGGTGCATCCGCCCGTGATGAAGGCGGCCATGGAAACCGTCAGATCCCACCTCGGACGTGCGGCGGTGGTGCTTTCGCTCGCCCCGAAGTTCACGGCGGCGGCCATCGCCGCCGCGCTGGGCACGGAGCGCATCGTGCGCATGATTCCCAACGCGCCTTCCTCGATTGGAAAAGGCTTCAATCCCGTTGCCTACGCCGCCGGCGTGGGCGCGGATGCAAAGACGGCACTGCGTGGACTCTTCGCCCCTTGGGGCGACGCGCCCGAGGTGCCTGAAGCCGATCTCGAAGCCTACGCCATCCTTTCCGCCATGGGGCCGACCTACCTGTGGTTCCAGTGGCAGGCGCTGCGCGAACTTGCGGCGGATTTCGGGCTCGGCGCGGCCGATGCCGACCGTGCGATCCTGCACATGGTCAATGGCTCCGCCGAATGCCTGCTGGCCGCCGGTCGCGATCCCGGCAAGGTGATGGACATGGTACCGGTCAAGCCGCTCAAGGACGACGAGGCGGTGATTGTGGAAGCCTACCGCACCAAACTCACCGGACTTTACGCAAAAATAAAACCCTAAACATCAACGAGGAAAAACAATGAAGATACAGATTCTGGGCACGGGGTGCCCGAAGTGCAAACAGCTCATGCAGCACGCCGAAGAGGCGGTCAAGGCTGCCGGAATCGACGCAAGGATCGAAAAGGTCGAGCAGATCAACGAGATCATGAAGTTCGGGGTGATGATGACGCCCGCGCTGGTGATCGACGGCGAAGTCAAGTCGGTTGGCAAGGTGCTTTCGCCCGAAGCGATCCGGGGGATGCTGCAATGAAGCTGTGGCAGAAACTGCTGGCGGTCGCCGTGCTGGTTGGCGCGGTGGTTTTCGTGGTCGAGGTCAAGAACAAGAAGGGCGATTCCTGCTGCGCCGGCGGCGTCTGCACGCTGCCGCCTTCCGCCACCTCCGCCGCCGCGGAACCTGCCGGATTGGTGGTCGCGGCCCGGCCGATGCCGAAGCTGGTCGATCTGGGCGCGGGCAAGTGCGTTCCGTGCAAGATGATGAAGCCGACGCTCGAGGATCTCAAGGCCAACTATGCCGACCGCTTCGAGACGGTCTTCATCGATGTCTGGGAAAACGAGGGAGCGGGGGAGCAGTACGGCATCCGCGTCATCCCGACCCAGATCTTCTACGACACCGATGGGAAGGAACTCTTCCGCCACGAAGGGTTTTTCTCCAAAGAGGACATCCTCGCCAAGTGGGAAGAACTTGGATACGGCTTCGCCGAACCGCAGAATGACGAACAAGAAATTTCGAATATCGAAGGTGACTGAAAATGGAAGAGTTGTTCACCAGTCTGACCCGCGCCGTTGAGGGTGCGCCGCTGATCGCACTGAGCGCGGCCTTCATCTGGGGCGTTCTGAGCATCGTGCTCAGTCCCTGCCACTTGGCCAGCATTCCGCTGATCGTCGGCTTCATCGACGAGCAGGGGCGCATCTCCACCAGACGCGCCTTCTTTATCGCGCTACTCTTTTCGCTCGGCATCCTCGCCACCATTGCGCTGGTCGGTATCGTCACCGCGCTGGCGGGGCGGATGATGGGCGACGTGGGCCGGTACGGGAACTATGTGATCGCGCTGATCTTCTTCGCCATCGGCCTGCATTTGCTTGGCGTCATTCCCATGCCCGGTAGCGGGCCGGGCCAGGTGAGGATGAAGAAGCGCGGGCCGCTGGCGGCATTCATCCTTGGCCTGGTGTTCGGCATCGCGCTCGGACCGTGCACCTTCGCCTACATGGCGCCGATGCTCGCCATCGTCTTCAAGGCCGGCGCGGAGCGGTCAGTCTATGCGGGCAGCCTCCTGCTGCTCTACGGCGTTGGCCACTGCGCCGTCATCGTGCTCGCCGGTACCTTCACCGAAGTCGTCCAGCGCTACCTGAACTGGAACGAAAAATCGAAGGGCGCGCTGGTGCTCAAAAAAGTCTGCGGCCTTCTCGTCCTGCTCGGCGGGCTCTACATGGTCTACACGGCTCCGTGAGCAGGATTCCGGTTCCGCGGAAGTGCCGGCCGGAAAAAACGGGACAAATGGTTTGACACTTAGCTAATCGACTAAATATAAAGGCGGCATGAAACCAACCGTGGATGTCCTGAAAGCCCTCGCCGACCGCAACCGCCTGCGGGTGGTGGCCGCCCTCATGCGGCAAGAGGAGTTGTGTGCCTGCCAGTTGGTCGAGCTGCTGCGGGTGACCGGCGCGACGGCGTCGCGCCACATGGAGCTGCTGATCCGCGCCGGGCTGGTCAATGGCCGGAAAGAGGGGCGCTGGGTCTACTACCGTCTCGAAGCGGATTTCCCGGAACTGCTTTTCCAGTGGTTGGAGGGAGCCCTCCGGGCCGAGGCGGAGATCAAGGACGATGGGCGGAAGTTGGACAAGATCGTGGCTTGCCTGCCGCAGGAGCTGTGCCGCAAGCAGCGCACTAAACAATAGGAAAAACAACATGGATGAGAAACTGAAGATACTGTTCCTGTGCACCGGCAACTCATGCCGCAGCCAGATGGCCGAAGGTTGGACGCGCGCGCTGAAGGGCGATGTGGTCGAAGCCTATTCGGCGGGGATCGAAACCCACGGCCTCAACCCCAATGCCGTCAAGGTGATGGCCGAGGCGGGCGTGGACATTTCCGGCCACAAGTCCGAGAACGTCGCGGATCTGCTCCATATTCCGTTCGACTATGTCGTGACGGTATGCGGCCACGCCAACGAGCATTGCCCGTTCTTTCCCGGCAAGGCCAAAATCGTCCACGTCGGCTTCGACGATCCGCCGAAACTCGCCCGCGAACTGGCGGCTCGGGGAAAGTCCGAAGATGAGCAGCTCGACTGCTACCGTAAAGTCCGCGATGAGATCAGGGCGTTTGTCGAAACACTGCCGGGCAGTCTGGTTTGAAAAGGAAGCAATTGAATCAACCAAGCGCAAAAGGAGTCTTGTTTATGAGGAATGAAATCAAAGTATTTGACCCGCCAATGTGCTGTTCGAGCGGAGTGTGCGGAACCAGCGTCGATACGGAGCTGGTACGGTTTGCCGGCGATCTGGAGTTTCTAAAGAAGAACGGCGTTGCCGTGCGGCGGTACAACCTCTCTTCCGAACCGGCGGCATTTGTCGCGGAAACCATCGTGAAGGAAACGCTGGCGAAAGACGGAAACGACTGTCTTCCGCTGGTGATGGTGAACGGAAAAATCGTCGGCAAAGGAAGCTACCCGGCGCGGGCGGAACTGCTGAAACAGGTCGGCCTGGAAGCCCCTTCCGCGGAACCGGCTCAACCGGCGTTTTCAGATTGCGGACCGGGCTGTGACTGCAACGGCGCTCCTGCCGGGGCAAAAAAACTCAAGAAGCTGGTCGGCTCGGCGGTGCTGGTTGCCGCGCTCTGTATTCTTGGGGTTAAACTTGCGCGGGCACAATCGGAGAAGCAACCCGATGCCTCGGCGGCGACCCCGCCGCCGGCCTTTGCGGTTGCAGCGCTATCTGCGCCCGAACCGGCACCGGTGGTTGCGGAGGCGAACAAGGAATTTCAAAAGCTGAATGCACTGAGCGAATTGAACACGGTGGCCATCCAGCAGGATGCCGTGCTGGTCTTTGTTCCAAACGCTGGAAACGATGCCATGGCACCCGCCACCGAATCGGCCATGCAGGCCGCGCAAAAGACGCTTAAACGCAGTGAGCTGGAGCTCGGATTATACACGCTGGATCGTGTGGCGGCCGACTATCCAATGATTTCCGCCCAAACCGCCACCCCGGCGATTCTGGTTATGGCCAAAGGACGCGGAATGTCGGTGGTTCCGGCGGATGCGGCCGAATCGAAAATCCTGCAGGCGTTCATGTCTGCTTCGAGCGCCGGAGGCTGCGGGTCGGGCGGGTGCGGGCCATCGGCGGCAGGATGCAACTAGGCGAAAAGGAAATAACATGCTCGAATCGATAACCAACTCGCTTCAAAACGTTGCGGACCATCCGCTGGGGCTGCTGTTCGCGCTGCTGCTCGGCGTGGTCAGCGCGGCCACCAGCGCCTGCTGCACCCTGCCCGCGCTGGGTGTACTGGTCGGCTATTCCGGTTCGCAGCAAAGCGGCACTAAAAAAACCGCGATTCAAACGGTATTGATTTTCACGCTGGGCATTGTTTTGTCGTTGATGTTTATCGGCGCGATCGCCGGGTTTGTTGGCCAGACGGCGCAGTTTGCGCTGGGCAAATACTGGAAGCTGTTTGCGGGCATGGCCGCCATTTTTCTCGGCCTCGCTTCAACCAACCTGCTGCCCTTCAAGCTCTCCTTTGGCACCTTTGCCGGCGTGCGCGAAAAAGCGGGCCGCTACGGGGTTCTGGTTTCCGGTCTGCTGCTGGGCGGCATTGTCGCCGCCAGTTCGCTGCCGTGCAATCCGGGTATCTTTATCGTCATCGGCGCATCGATTCTTCAAGGGAAAATTGTTTGGGCGATTTGCATGCTGGCGATGTTTGCCATCGGCTTCAGCCTGCCGCTCGGCGCGGTTCTGCTGGGCATTTCCCTCACAAAAGTCAGCTTTGCCGCCAAGGGATTTGATACGGCGGTTCGCTGGATCGCCGGCACGGTGCTGATTCTTGCGGGATTCTATATTTTGCTTGGATTTTAACAACAACGGAAGAAACACGACCATGAAGAAGCTTATTGAGGAAGCGCCCAGATTTCTGTTTTTCACCGGAAAAGGCGGCGTCGGTAAAACCTCGATGGCCTGCACAACGGCGGTCGGCCTGGCCGACCGGGGCAAAAAGGTTCTGCTGATCAGCACCGATCCCGCCTCCAATCTGGACGAGGTGCTCGAAACGCCGCTCGCTTCAACACCTGTTCCGGTCAACGGAGTCGAGGGGCTCTTTGCCATGAATATCAATCCGATCCAGGCGGCGGCGGAATACCGCGAGCGCATGGTCGGCCCATACCGAGGCGTACTGCCCGATGCCTCGATCCAGCAGATGGAAGAACAGCTCTCCGGTGCCTGCACGGTCGAAATCGCCGGCTTCAACGAATTCTCGAAATTCGTCGGCGATGAACAGACCGGCGCGGGCTACGACCATATCGTGCTCGACACCGCGCCGACCGGCCACACGTTGCGCCTGCTCAATCTGCCCGCCGCCTGGAGCGATTTTATCGCCGACAACAAAACCGGCAGCTCCTGCCTCGGCCCGCTGGCCGGGCTGGCCGAACAGCACAAGCTGTTTGAAAAAGTCATCGCATCGCTGAAGAACCCCGAAAAAACCCGGCTGGTCCTGGTCGCCCGCGCCGATGCCATGAGCCTCAAGGAAGCTGCCCGCGCCGCCGCCGAACTCGGTGCGCAGGGCATGAACAATCAATGCCTGATCGTCAACGGACTCTTTCTCAACGACTCGGACGATCCCGTCGCCAAGGCCTTCGGTGCGCAAACCCGGATGATGCTCGAACAGATTCCGGCGGCCTTGAAAAAGCTGCCAATTTACCGGGTGCCGTTCCGCGCCGCCGGAATCATGGGACTGGCCGCCCTGCGCAGCGTCAGCCGCGACGAACCCGAAGCCGCCCCGGAATCAACGCCCGCCAGCCTGTCGTTGGATTTCCCTGCTTTGCAGGAGTGGGATCGATTTCTCGACGGACTCGCCGCAGCGGGCAAAGGCGTAATCCTGACGCTCGGCAAAGGCGGAGTCGGCAAAACCACCATGGCCGCGCTGATCGCATCCGAGCTGGCGCAACGCGGACATTCCGTTCTGCTCTCCACCACCGATCCGGCGGCGCACATTGCCGACGCATTGGGAAAGGCACATCAAAACATCGAGGTCGCCCGCATCGATCCCAAAGCCGAAACCACGCGCTATGTCGAAAACGTGCTGGCCAAAAACCGGGATATCCTATCGCCCGAAAACATGGAGCTTCTCGAAGAGGAAATGCGCTCTCCCTGCATCGAAGAGATTGCCGTCTTCCAGGCGTTTGCCGAAACCGTGGCGCGCGGCACGGAGCAGTTCATTGTCCTCGACACCGCGCCGACCGGCCACACCCTGCTGCTGCTCGACTCCACGCAGGCCTACCACAAGGAAGTCTCCCGCTCATCGGAAGATCTGCCCGAAGCCGTCAAGGAACTGCTGCCGCGCATCCGCGACCCGCATTTCACCCGCATGTTGATTGTTACGCTCCCCGAAGCCACTCCCGTGCATGAAGCCGCCGATTTGCAGAAGGATCTGCAGCGCGCAGGGATCGCCCCGTACGGCTGGATCATCAACCGCAGCTTCGCCGCGACCGGCACCGCCGACCCGGTACTGATCGCCAAAGGCCTTCACGAGCAAACCTATATCCGGGAAGTCTGCGAACAACTCTCCACCCGGACGGTCCTCTCTCCCTGGATCGGGGAAGAACTCTCCGGCGAAGAAAAACTCAACCAGCTTAAAACCCGCGCATAGAAGGAGTCAAAAATGAGCGAAAAACAAAAACCGCAAATCAGCTTTTTCGAAAAATATCTCACCGTGTGGGTTGCCCTGTGCATGGTGGCGGGCATCCTGATCGGCAAGTATCTGCCAGCCATTCCCGAATTTCTCGGGAAGCTCGAATACGCCAACGTGTCGATTCCCGTGGCGGTGCTGATCTGGCTGATGATCTATCCGATGATGATGAAGGTCGATTTCAAGAGCGTGAAGAACGTCGGGAAGAATCCCAAGGGGCTGTATATCACCTGGATCACCAACTGGCTGATCAAGCCCTTCACCATGTTCGGCATTGCGTGGCTCTTCTTCTACGTTGTCTTTAAAAACCTGATTCCGCCGGATTTGGCGAAGGACTATCTGGCCGGCGCGGTGCTGCTCGGTGCCGCCCCCTGCACGGCGATGGTGTTTGTCTGGAGCCACCTGACCAGGGGGAATCCAGCCTACACCGTGGTGCAGGTCGCCACCAACGACCTCATCATTCTGATCGCCTTTGTGCCGATCGTTAAGTTCCTGCTGGGGGTCGGCGATGTTTTTGTTCCGTGGGACACGCTCTTCCTTTCCGTCGTGCTCTTTGTGGTGGTGCCGCTCACGGCTGGTGCGCTGACGCGCGGGCACATGCTCAAGACCAAGGGGATCGACTATTTCGAAAACACCTTCCTGCCCAAGTTCCACCACACCACCATCATTGGCCTCTTGCTGACGCTCGTCATCATCTTCTCGTTCCAAGGCAAGATCATTCTGGAGAACCCGCTGCACATCGGGCTGATCGCCGTGCCGCTGGTTATTCAGACCGTGCTGATTTTCTTCATCGCCTACCTCGCGGCCAAAATCCTCAAGCTGCCGCACAACGTCGCCGCCCCGGCCGGCATGATCGGCGCGTCGAACTTTTTCGAACTGGCCGTCGCCGTCGCCATCGCCCTGTTTGGCACCACCTCGCCTGTTGCGCTCGCCACTATCGTCGGTGTACTGGTCGAAGTCCCCGTCATGCTGATGCTCGTAGCCTTCGCCAACCGCACCACCAATTGGTTCCGAGAATGATTTTTGACCGCAAAGACGCGAAGAAACAAAGATTTCATTTCTTTGCGTCGTAGCGTCTTCGCGGTCAAACCCACTACGTTTGCTACAGAGAGGAAATAGTATGTCTGAAAAAATAAGCCTGCTTTATCTTTGCACCGGAAACTCCTGCCGCAGCCAGATGGCGGAAGGTTGGACGCGCGCGCTCAAGGGCGATGTGATCGAAGCCCATTCCGCCGGCATCGAAACCCACGGCCTCAATCCCAATGCCGTCAAGGTCATGGCCGAGGCGGGCATCGATATCTCCACGCACAAGTCGCAGCACATCGACGAGTTCAAGGACGTGAAGCTCGACTACATCATCACCGTCTGCGACCACGCGCACGAAAACTGTCCGTGGTTTCCGGCCGACTGCAAGGTGCTCCACGTCGGCTTCCAGGATCCGCCGCGCATGGCCCGCGAACTCGCCGCGCAAGGCGGCGACGAAGAAGCCCAGCTCGACTGCTATCGCACCGTCCGCGACCAAATAAAAGCCTTCGTTGAAACGTTGCCGGGATCTTTATCGTAGACGGAGCATCTTGCTCCGTTGGACCGGGCTTGTGCGTTTGGATCAGCGTTGCAACGGATAGCTGCGTTCTGTGTGGAAGCTCCGTTGAGGTCGTCGCCGGATGGAGCATGATTCAATTGAGTGCCGATGCCCAATGCAGTGACGGCTCTTAGGGGAGTGGAAAAGCTCGATGTACTGAAAAGCAACGCGGCCTTTTTTTTCGAAAAGAACCGCGTCCTACAATACCAACAGGATCAGTTTGCGTCTGGCTGGGAAGGCCGCGTTGTAGGACGTGCCGCTCCGCGAAGCGGAGGGCATGTTTCCGGTTGGACATTGGTATTTCAGCTGTTTCAATTCCCCTTGGAGCCGCTGGCGTTTCTAAGAAACGTCGCTACAACGAATGACATTCC
>JAIPJC010000121.1 GCA_021734345.1 Kiritimatiellales bacterium
GCGGTCTTCTGGTCGATGCGCGCCTTGGTGCGGTTGAGGAAGTCGGGCGACTGGCTGATGTCGGCCACAAGCGCCGGTTTTCCGGTCAGGGCGACCCGACCGGTGACGCCTTCGCCGAGCTTGTATTGGCCGCGTCGGATTTCGGTGCTCGAAAGGCCGCTCGAGGCCTCGATCGTAAGGACATCCGTGCCCGGTTTGCGCAGGGCGAGGGTGCCGCGCAGAACGCCCATGTCGGTTTCCATGATTTGCAGGACTTCGTGCAGCAACTCCGAAACGTTATGCTGGCGCGCAGAGGTCGTCTGCGAAATTTTATAAAGGACGTTTAGTTCCTTTTGGCTTTGATTCATTTCCTACATCCTCGTGCTGGCGATCCGGGGAACTTCCCGAATCGCATGGGACAAAAATGTATCAGGAATGATGCGTGCGACACGAGTGTAATATCGATGAAATTACATGTCGTGGCCGGTAATCATGCCCGCGCGGCCTGATTTGCAGGTTATGGGTTTGTATCGGGGGGTGATAATGGGTAGAAACGGCTCTTGATTTCGGCACCCCCGGTTGCCGGTTGATAGGGATTGGTTATTGGAGCGGAGCTTTTTGATGCGAATACTTTCGGGCATACAGCCGTCGGGCAAACTGCATATTGGCAACTATTTCGGCATGATGAAGCCGGCGATCGAGCTGCAACGGCAGGGCGAGGCCTATCTTTTCATCGCCAACTACCATGCCATGACGACCGTGCAGGATGCCGCCGCGTTGCGGACGATGACCCTGGACGTGGCACTTGATTTCCTCGCCTGCGGGATCGATCCGGCCAAGACGGCCTTCTACCGCCAGAGCGATGTGCCGGAAGTGCACGAGCTGGCTTGGATTCTTTCGTCGATCACCCCGATGGGGTTGCTGGAGCGCTGCCATTCCTACAAAGACAAGACGGCACGGGGCATTGCCGCGACGCACGGGCTCTTTGCCTATCCGGTGCTGATGGCCGCCGATATCCTCGCCGTCAACGCCAACGTCGTGCCGGTCGGCCGCGACCAGAAACAGCATGTCGAGGTGACGCGCGATGTGGCGCTCCGCTTCAACAACCTTTTCGGCGAAGTGTTCACCATTCCGGAACCGTCGATCCTCGAAACCGTCGCCGTGGTGCCGGGCATCGACGGGCAGAAGATGTCGAAATCCTACGACAACACGCTCGAAATCTTCGGCGAACCCGGCCCGCTCAAGAAGCGGGTGATGAAGATCGTGACCGACAGCAAGGAGCTGGAGGACCCGAAGGATCCGGAAACCTGCAACGTGTTTGCGCTCTACAAGCTGTTCGCGACGGAAGACGAACGGGCGGATCTGGCGCAGCGCTACCGCGCCGGCGGCCTCGGCTACGGCACCGCCAAGAAGGAGCTGCTGGCGAAGATCAACGACCACTTCGGCCCGATGCGCGAAAAGCGCGCCGAGCTGGCCGGGGATATGGATTATGTGGAGGACGTCCTGCGCCAAGGCGCCGCCAAGGCGTCGGTGCTCGCCCGCGAAACCCTCCAGAAGGCGCGCCGCGCCGTGGGCTTGGAATAACCATTTAAGGGAATGTGAATAGTCAGATGGATCTACTCAAAGAAGACTACAAGGTCATGCTCGAAGTGTTCGAGGGGCCGCTCGACCTGCTGTTGTACCTGATCAAAAAGGACGAGGTGGATATCTACGATATTCCGATCGGGCGCATTACCGACCAGTACATGGAATATCTCAAGCTGATGAAGGTGCTCGATCTGAACATCGCGGGCGACTTTATCGTGATGTCGGCCACGCTCATGCTGATCAAGAGCCGCATGCTGCTGCCGATCGAGGACCGCAAGGAGATGGAAGAGGAGGATGAAGAGGATCCGCGCTGGGATCTCGTCCGCCAGCTGGTCGAATACAAGAAGTTCAAGGATGCCGCCAACCATCTGGAGTGGCTGGAGGTGGAGCAGGAAAACGTGTTCGGACGCGAGAGTGAGCACGTCGAGCTCGGCGCGCCGCCGGATGTGGATCTGCGCGATGCGAGCATCTTCGACCTGATCTCGGCGCTGAACGATGCGCTCGGCCGCGTGCAGCAGGAGGATCTCCAGGAAATCTTCGCCGAGGAGTATACCGTTTCGCAGAAGGTGACCTATATCGTCGAGCTCATCAAGGCCACCAGGCGGTTCTGCATCACCGACCTGTTCACCGGAATGCGCTCGCGGCAGGAGATTGTCTGCACTTTCCTTGCGGTGCTTGAACTGATAAAGCTCAACCGGATCGCCGCGGTGCAGGATCGGCATTTTGGTAATATCGTGGTGGAGCTGCGCGAGCCGGAGGAGCACCAGCCCAGGGCGGAACCGCAGCCGGCCGAAGGGGAATTGATTTAGACAGGGAGGGACGGGATGAGCGAAAGCACGGTTGATGTACTTCCAGAACTGAAACAGATTGTCGGTGCCTTGTTGTTTGCGGCCCGGGAACCGCTCACCGTCGCGCGTGTGCGCAAGGCGATGATCGAGACCGGCAACGGCTTTGGCGGACCCTACGAGCAGTATGCCAAGGCGTCCGAGGAGCAGATCGAAGGGGCGATTGCGCAGCTGCAGGAAGATCTCGTGAAGGCGAAGGTGGGTCTCGATGTTTCCCTGGTGGGCGGGGCCTACCGCTTGCAGAACGATGCCACCTGCGGGCCGTTTGTGCGCGCGCTGCTCGAAAAAAACCAGACCATGCGCCTCTCGAAGCCCGCCCTCGAAACCCTTGCGATCGTGGCCTACCGCCAACCCTGCCTGCGTTCGGAAATCGAAGAGGTGCGCGGCGTATCGGTCGATGCCGTGTTGCGCAAGCTGATCGATATGCAGCTCGTACGCGTCGTTCGCCGCAGCGAACTGCCCGGTCGCCCGTGGCTGTTCGGCACCACGCAGCGCTTCTTGGAGCATTTCGGCATCAACACCGTCGACGATCTGCCGGGCAGCGCGGAGCTCAAGCGCGCCATGCCGGTCGATGAATCGAGGAAGAGCACGGACACCTTCCCGGAAATGGAAGATGAACTAAGCGCCGAAAATGCCATGGACGATCTCGCCGAGGATGAGTCGTCCGACGCACTCGACGAAGAGTTCCAGGCGTCGGAACAAGATTCCGCGCCGCTGGCCGACGACGAGGATTTCGGTGAAGATGAAGAGGAGGAACTATGAATCTCGACAACCTAAGGGACAAGATCGACCACCTCGACGAAGAGATTGTTCGCCTGCTGAATGAACGCATCAACGTGGTGCTGAGCATTGGCGAAGAAAAGAAGAAGGCCGGGGCGGAGGTCTATGTGCCGTCGCGCGAGCGCGAGGTTTTCGACAAGATCAACCGCCTGAACACCGGGCCGCTGCCGACCGAATCCGCGCACGCCATCTACCGCGAAATCATGTCGGCGGCTCTGGCGCTGGAAGCGCAGATGAAGATTGCGTACCTCGGCCCGGAAGCCACCTTCACGCATCAGGCCGCGCGCAACAAGTTCGGAGTCAGCGTGGACTACATCTCGGCCAGCACGATCAGCGATGTGTTTGACATGGTCGTGAACCGCACGGCGGAGTATGGCGTTGTGCCGATCGAAAACTCGACCGAAGGCGCCGTCACGCATACGTTCGACCGCTTCGCCACCACCCCGCTGAAAATCTGCGCCGAAATCTATCTGCCCATCTCGTTGACGCTGCTGTCGAAGCACCCCAAGGAAAAGGTGGTGAAAATCTTCTCGAAGCAGGAGGCGTTTGGTCAGTGCCGTTTTTGGCTTAACGGCAATATGCCGAACATCGAGCTGGTTCCGGTCGAAAGCACCGCCAAGGCCGTGCAGCTGGCGCTCGAAACCAAGGGATCCGCCGCCATTGCCAGTGCGATGGCCAGCGATATGTACGACATCGAGGTGCTCGCCGAAAACATCCAGGACATCCATGGGAACACCACCCGCTTCCTGGTGATCGCCCCGACCTATGGCTCCGCCACCGGGAACGACAAGACCTCCATCGTCTTTGGGGTGAAGCACAAGGTCGGTGCGCTGTACGACGCATTGTCCGTCTTCAAGGCCGACAACATCAACATGAGCAAGATCGAGTCGCGCCCCAGCAAGAACAAGGCGTGGGAATACTACTTCTTCGTCGACATCGACGGCCACGCCGCCGACCCCAAAATTGCCCGCGCGCTCGACGAGCTTCAGGAACACTGCACCCTCATGACCATCCTCGGCTCCTATCCCAGGGCGGAAGCCTGATTTTATAGTCCATTTGGAAAAGAGGAATATTTCGGTTTGACAGTTCCCGGTGGCTGGAACTATGTTCCGGGGCGTTATGAGAAACCAATTCAACAATCGACTGCTAGGCCTGTTGCTACTCGCTGGGAATGATCCTGCGGAGATGGTCTGCCTGTAGTTTGTTGATCAAACTTTTTGCAAAGCCCCCGCTGGGAAACCCGCGGGGGCTTTTTTTTGTTTGCGGGCCGGATGCCTGCGGCGGGTTTTTTAATGGAATGGAATGGATAATGAAAACAGGGTTGTTTAGATTACGACCCATTTTAGGAGAAAGAAAATGAGTGTGCCCAAATACAAGATACCGGAGATGATCGATCTTCCCGACCGCCAATGGCCGTCGAAGAGCTTAACCGTTGCGCCGCAGTGGTGCTCGGTGGATCTGCGCGATGGAAATCAGGCGTTGCCCGATCCGATGGATCCGGAGCAGAAGCTTGAATATTTCCAAATGCTCTGCGGGCTCGGCTTCAAGCACATCGAGATCGGCTTCCCTTCGGCCAGCCAAGACGAGTTCGACTTTTTCCGGAAGCTTATCGAAGAGGATCTCATTCCCGACGATGTATTCATCATGGGGCTCACGCAGTCGCGCCCGCATTTGATCGAACGTACGCTCGAAGCCTTCAAGGGCTGCAAGCGCGGGATCGTGCATGCCTACATCGCGCCGTCCGACCTCCACATGAAGCAGGTGTTCGGGATGGAACGTCCGCAACTCATCGAGACGGCGGTTGCCGCCACGAAGCAGATTCGCGAGCTCGCCGCCGCGATGCCCGGATCGGATATCCGCTACGAATTCTCGCCGGAGGAGTTTACCGACACCGACCTCGCGTTTTCGCTCGAACTTTGCGAAGCGGTCTTCGCGGCATGGGGCAAGGCGACCCCGGAAAAGCCGTTGATCATGAATCTTCCAGCCACGGTGGAGCGTCGCCCGCCGAACCACTACGCCGATATGATCGAATGGTTTTGCCGCAATTTTTCGAAACGCGACTGCATTACGGTTTCGCTCCATTCGCACAACGACCAGGGCATGGCCGTGGCAGCGACGGAGCTTGCATTGCTTGCCGGAGCCGACCGCGTCGAAGGCACGCTCTTCGGCCACGGCGAGCGTACCGGCAACGTCGACCTCGTCACCTGCATCAACAACCTCTACTCGCGCGGCATCCACACGGGGATCGATTTTTCGGGGCTCGCGGAAGTGGCGGAAACGGTGGAACGTTTGACCGGCATGCCGGTCTACTACCGTCAGCCCTACGCCGGCGAGTATGCGTTCACCGCGTTTTCCGGTTCGCATCAGGACGCCATCAACAAGGGCGTGCACAAACTCGGCGAAGCACCGAAGCGTTTCGGCATGGGCTGGAAGGTGCCGTATCTCCATATCGACCCGGCCGACCTCGGACGCAAGTTCGAGCGGCTCATTCGCATCAACTCGCAGTCCGGCAAGGGCGGGATTGCATGGGTGCTCGAACAGGACTACGGCATCGAGATTCCCAAGGCGATGCAGCCGGAGCTCGGTAAAATAATCCAAGCATACAGCGAGTCGGTAGGACGTGAAATCAGTAGCAGCGAGGTTTATGAAGAATTCCAACGCAATTTCGTCACTCCGCACGGCCTGTTTGCGCTCATCGGCTATTGGCCGCGTCCGGACGATAACGATCCAACCCTCATCCATGGCGAGGTCAAGATGAAGGTGGAAGGTAAGGAAAAGATCGGCAAGGCCGACGGCAACGGCCCGATCTCCGCATTCGTGAATGCCGTCAAGAGAGTTGTGGATATTGACTTTAGCGTCGACGACTATCATGAACAGGCGATTGGCGAAGGCGCCGATGCGCAGGCGATGGCCTATGTCCCGCTCAAGTTCGCCAAGGGGAAAGTCATTTATGGCGTAGGAGTCGATTTCAATATCGACCAGGCCGCCGTTAAAGCCATTATAGCGGGGCTCAATCAGCTTGGTCCATTTGTGTATATGTAATGAGGAAGCCATCATGACTCTAAGTGGACACACCAAACCGTTTGCCGTACTGGGCCATCCCATCGGCCACACGCTCTCTCCTGTCATGCACAACGCGTCGATGCAGGCGCTGGGCTTCGACGGCATCTACCTTGCGCTGGATGTGCATCCCGACCGCCTGATGGAGGTTCTACCGGCCATGGCGCTGATGGGTTTTGCCGGGGTCAACCTGACGGTGCCGCACAAGGAGGTAGCCTTCCGTGGATTGGAAAGACTCGACGAGAGCGCCCGGTTGCTTGGCGCGGCAAATACGGTCGAATTCCGTGAAGACGTGATGGTGGGTCATAATACCGATGGCTACGGCTTCCTCAAGGCGTTGGAAGAGGCGTTCGGTAAAACCGTCGTAGGCGATTCGGTGTTTGTGCTTGGATGTGGCGGGGCGGGGCGGGCTACCGCGCTGATGGCTGCCAAGGAAGGTGCAAAGTCGCTTGTGCTGGCCGACATCGATGCCACGCGTGTTCAACGGTTGGAAGATGAAATTAAACAGCTTGCGCCGCAGGTGGAGATTTTTCAGGCACTGGAAAAATCCGTGCAGATCGAGCTGTGCCGTGCAGCCGACGTTGTGGTGCAAGCCTCGCCGGTCGGCATGAAAAAGGATGATCCCTCGCTACTGCCGCCGGAGGCTTTCCGGGCCGGCCAGCGCGCGTTCGACCTGATCTACATGTATCCGGAGACTGCCTTCCTCGCCACGGCACGCGGGGCTGGCGCGGACATTGCTAATGGTCTGGGCATGTTGTTGCATCAGGGCGCGCGCGCCTTCGAGATATGGACGGGGGTTGCTCCGTCGGTTCCGGCGATGCGGCAGGCGTTGGAAAACGCAGTGTACGGGAGAAAATAGATGACGTTCATTGATTGGTACTTCACGCTTGTCGTGTTCATGTTCGGTGCCTGCATAGGTAGCTTCTTGAATGTGTGCATCTACCGCATTCCGGCCGAGCTATCGGTCGTGAAGCCGCGCTCGCGCTGTCCGAAGTGCATGACCAATCTGGCATGGAAGGACAACATTCCAATTTTCGGGTGGATTTTCCTTGGAGGAAAATGCCGCTATTGCAAGGCTCCGATCTCCGCCCGCTATCCCTCCGTTGAACTTTTGACCGCCGTCCTGTTCATCCTCGTTTGGCTACGCTTTCCCTACGACATCCTGCTCGCACCATACTGGCTGCTGGTCTTCGGGCTCGTGCTTGGAACCTTCGTCGATATCGATGAAATGTGGTTGCCCGATCGCTGTACGATCGGCGGCATGATTACCGGCGGCATCCTCAGCTTCCTGGTTCCCTCCATGCACGGTGTGGATGGGCACCTGGCCGGGCTGGTTCGTTCGCTGGTCGGCATGGGCTTCGGTTTTGGCCTGTTCTGGTCGATCTCCTTTTTCGGACGCTTGGCTTTGAAAAAGGACGCCATGGGGTTTGGCGATGTCAAACTGATGGGCGCGCTCGGGGCTTACCTGGGCTTTGATTCGATCATCTTCATAACATTCGTGTCGTCGCTGCTGGGAGCCGTCATCGGGATCTCCTGCATTGTCCTCGGCAAGAAGGAATGGCAAAGCAAGATTCCGTTCGGTCCCTATATCGCTCTCGCCGCCATCATCTGGCTACTGGGCGGGTCTGGTTTATGGGATGCCTACGTGGCTTGGATCACCGGGACCGCGGCATATTGATCTCCAGGCAGCTATTGGCCATAAATAAAAAAAGCTCCCGGAACGGGAGCTTTTTTGCGTTCAAGCGGAATTAGCGCTTGCGGCCCGGGCGGGCCTTTTCGAGACGCTTCTTCTTTTCGCTCGGCTTCTCGTAATGACGCTTGTCGCGCATCGTCTTGAGAATGCCTTCCTTGTCCAGCGCCTTCTTGAGGCGGCGCAGCGCGCGATCCACGCTTTCGCCGCGACGTACTTTTACTTCGACGGTTTCTTGTGCCATATCTAAATTCACCTCCCCCAAATCCTTCGGGGTTAAAACAAGAGGCGGAAACTAGGGGAGCGCCTGCTTGAAGTCAAATAGATTAACCTTTTACTTCCGGCTGAATTTATCATTTTTTACCGCTTGCCATTTAATGGCCGATTCGTACACTACGCACTTCTTTTTGGTCAATCGGGGCGTGGCTCAGCCTGGTAGAGCGCTACGTTCGGGACGTAGAAGTCGCAAGTTCGAATCTTGTCGCCCCGACCATATCTTTTTACAGCGAACTCTTCCGGGGTTCGCTTTTTTGTTTTTTAGAATCCGCCCCAAAACCTGCGCCGCGTGAGGGAACGCGGCCTACAACATGTCAAAATCGTTGTAGGCCCGGTCCCCAGACCGGGCGTTTGGGATAGGTTCTAGTGCTTCGCCGCCACTTTGCCGCCTTTGGGCTGGCCGAGGTCGGCGAGGAGCTCGCCGAACCACGGGGTGTCGATGTTGAAGGGCTTACCGCCGGCGATGCGCGGGAATTCGATGGCGCGCAGTTCGTCGTTCCGGTCGTCGTCTTGGCCGACCACGCCGCCGATGCCGGCCTGGGCGGATTCGATGGCCTTGTCGCAGCACTCTTTGATGAGCTTGAGGTCGGCTTCGTTGGAGGCGGCGGCGCGGGCGAAGTAGCCGGATTTCTGGATGAGCACTTTTTCGGCGCCGAGCAGTTTGGCGAACTGCTTGCCGAACCAGGCGCCGGGGTTGACGGCGTCGAGCTTGGCGTGGCCGAAGGCGTCGCGCGGGACGGTTTCTCCGGCGGCTTCCATCTCCTTGACGATGGTTTCGAGGCCGGCACCTTCGGAGATGAAGATGTTCACGTTGTCGATCTTGTCCATGATCTTGCTCAACCGCTTGGCTTCGGCGGCGATGTCGATTTCCATTTCCGGAATGAACACGGCGTGGACATCCTGGCGCTCCTTGCTCAGGCCGATCTGGGGCAGGAAGTCGAGTTCTTCGAGCTTCTCATGGTAGACCTTGGCGGTGTAGGCGGCGAGCCAGCCGCAGCTGCGGCCCATGACTTCGTGGATGATGAGCATGCGCGGGTTGGCGTTGTGCTCGGACACGACGTTGGCGAAATATTTCGCGCCCTCTTCGGCGGCGGTCCAGGCACCAAGGGATTGCTTGATCGGGAAGACGTCGTTGTCGATGGTCTTGGGCAGGCCGACGACGATGAGCTTGTAGTCGTGCTCGGCGAGGTAGGCCGCGAGGTCGGCGGCGGTGGTATTGGTGTCGTCGCCGCCGATGGTGTGGAGGACTTCGACGCCGTCTTTGACGAGCTGGTTGGCGGCGACTTCCAACGGGTTTTGTCCGGGTTGGACGAGGCCGCGTTTTTCGCAGTCCTTGACGTTGGTGAGCTTGACGCGGCTGTTGCCGATGGGGCTGCCGCCATGCTTGTAGAGGACGGCGGCGTGCTTGCGGATTTCAGGTGTAACGGCAATGGAATTTCCCTGGAGCAGACCTTTATAGCCGCCGATGTAGGCGATGATTTCGGTGTCGGGGGAAACTTCGGTGTAGCGTTCGATCAGGCGCCCGATCGCGGTGGAGAGGCACGGGGCGAGTCCGCCGGCGGTGAGCAGTGCAACTTTCTTGATGGCCATGGGTTTTCCTTTCAATTGAGGTGGTTAAAATGAAGCGCCACATAATGGGAAACGAAGCCGAAAACGCAAGCGGGAATTACCGGCAATGCGCAAGGGGTTTCGGCCATGGCGGCTTTTGGATTGTAGAGGGCGGGCGGTTCTAGTATTCCTAAACCCGATTGTCGAAAGGGGCGGTGTTTCATGGATCTATTCATTGTCAGGGAACGGCTAAAGCTGATGCTGTGGTTTGTCGGCACCGGCTTTTTCATCGGCATTTTCGCCACGTGGCATGCGTGGGGGCAAATCGGCATTGCCGGTGAAGGCCACGAGACCTTTTTGCTGAGCGCAACCGTGACCGGAGCGCTGGCGCTGGCCTGGGTCGTATTGGCCGTGATGGTTCTATCCACCAAGCGGGGCTTGGATCCGCAATACAACC
>JAIPJC010000003.1 GCA_021734345.1 Kiritimatiellales bacterium
GCTCTGCTGAAGATTTTCAACCGGAACCGGGCGAACCATAACCTCGTCGTTTTCAATGCCGCCTACGAAGGGCAACAGGACGCACACCGAACGGGAACGGTTTCTGTGGCAGACGTGTATCCATTGCACGACTCGCAGGCGGAATATGCCCTGTATCGGCATGGCACGCAGTCGATCCACACCGCCAAGGCCGCGGACAAGCTGGACATTGAACTGGGCACTTTCGGCTTTGAATTGTTTACGGTCAGCGAAATCCAGAACGGCTTTGCTCCGATCGGCGATCCCGGCCTCTACAACTCCGGTGGCGTAGTTCGCGGATGGGAGATGGAAGCAACCCGCCAGAAGGTCATGCTGCAAAGCTGCAACCGGTTCATCGCCTACGCCGGAAAGCCCCCCAGGGAAGTGTCATTTGAAGGACATCCAATCGACTTTGAATGGGCCGACCGGCAATTGAATGTGGCGCTGCCGGCGGGGTTCAAAGGAACCCTGGAAGTAGCCTTTTAAACGACGCACGGAACACCTGTTCCTAATACTGGATATCATCCTCGATGATGGCATCGATGTTGTTTTTCAGGGTCATTTTCGACGTTTCAGGATACTGGTTGCCGCGCAACACAAGGCGCTCCACCCCTTGGATGTTCATGCTCCCGAAAATCCGGTTGTTCTCGAACACGATGTCATGAATGGCCCGTGGTGGTTCCTTGCTCGCGGTGGATTCGTCAGCACCTGACACGATTATGCCCCATTTCGAATTGCCGCGGCCAATGCGTAGAGCCGAATCACTGACCCTTACCGAGCTCGGGTAGGGGCCTTCAATCACTTCTCCATAAAACCACAGCAATCCCGTGATGTCGCAGTGCTCGATTTGCACCGGGGATTGCAAGCGGCAGCTCTGGCGGATCAGGCAACCGCGCAGGGTCGTATCGGGGTTGGAGGACTCCTTCTCCCAAACCCGCATACCCTCCGCCAGACCCTCGATCGGACGGTCGAGCTCGATGATGCTGATGGGTGCCGGATCGGGCAGATGTGCAAAGGCCGGATTCGGACGGGTTGTCACGCCGACAATCCGGGCTTCGCCGAGAATGCGCTTGCTTTGATCATCCGCCGCCACCAGATGCATGTTTTCATGCCAAGGCATAGGGTCAAGGCAATAGCGCTGGCGCACTTCAAATTTCAGGGGATCAATCATTTTGGTTACGGAACTGGAATGGGATGAAATATTGAATGCATCATCACCCATTCCGATAAGCTGGCAATCCTCCCACAGCAATTTGGCAAAATTGCCTTTCACATGGAATCCATCGCGCCACGTCGAAAGCGTGCTGTCACTTCCTGGCCTGGGACGGATATGCACGCGCCGGAAGGTGACCCAATCACGATTCCGGAACACCCGGACGCCGAACCATGGCGCGGACCATAGTTCAACATCTTCAAAAAGCACGCGGGAGCTATCGTTGACATCAAAACAACCGCCGGGGCCATAGCGATGGGCCAACCCGGGCACCGGCAGACTGATGCCTTGTCCAACAACAACCCGGCCGCCCTCAAGCGCTTCGCCATTCGCCTTGATCCGTACCGTGCCCAGCCTCGGACCGCGCTGGATGCCTTCAACCCACAGGTGTTCGCTGATCAAGCCGTATGTTCCCGAACTCCAAGCCAATGCAAAAAACGCATTCTCGCCATCTTCCCCGGTTGGCCCGCCCAATGGAAGGGGGGCATCCTTGCTTTTCAGTCGAACATCCACAAAACCTTTGTCCGCATCGACGGCCGTGATGGTTCCTTCGACAAACGGGAGCGGGCGAAAGGTGATATTCAACCGCTTGACGGTCATGTCTTGCGACCCGTTCATATCGAGGAACCGGATACTTGGATCAAGAATGAAGGTGCTCCCATTGCCATCGAGTTCGACGGCCTCCATCTGATCCAGTTGAAAGAGGAATCGGTTTTGCACCTGCTTGGCGTAAATGATCCCTTTGGGAGGAAATGCCAGCACCGTTGGTTGCCCGGGGTTGATGGCCGAAAGCATCCGACCGATGGCCGGGCCATCGTCGGTGCGCCCGTCGGCTACCACGCCAAAGTCCGATGCATTGAGCAGCACGGACTCGCCTGATTTAGTTTCGGCTCCTGAAACCAGCCTGCCGCCAACGATCGCGGACAGTAGCAAAAATCCTATTTTCTTCCGCACATTCATACTATTTGCGCACTCCGTATTGTTGGAAAAGGAGTTAAGCAGGGATACGTCAAAGAGTGTTATGACAAAACAACCAAATGCATGAACGGATCAACGGTCGCTTTTGCCGAGATCTTCCCGGAATTCCTTTGGCGAACACCCGGCCTCTTTTTTAAAGACGCGTGAAAAATAGCCTGAATCATTGAATCCAACAGAAAAGGCTATATCACTGATTGCCCGCATGGGATCCACCAGCAACTGCATGGACTTCTTCACCCGGAGCTGCTGCAAATACGTCATGGGAGAGACTCCCAATATCTCGCTGAATGTGCGGCGCAGCGAAGTCGGCGACATGTTCGCAACCTCCGCCAAATTCTCGAAGCAAAGATTATCGCCGAGGTGCTTTTCCATGTAGGTGATGAGCTCGCCAAGCCGAAGCATGTCCTTGCCTGCGCTGGTTGATACATGCGAATAGCGCCGGGAAAGGAAAACAATCATCTCACGGAATTTCGCTTCGCAGAGGAATTCATAGCCGGGTTCCAACCCCTCCATCTCGGCCTCTATTTCCTCCACGAGACCGGTCACGACCGCCAAATCCCTTGCCGCCAGCTTCAAATGCGGATCGTTATGGCCCGGCATCATCGTAAACAAGGCATGGAAGCCAGGAATTAGAACCAAGTCCATCAACTTCATCTTCATGCGATCCAGGTCGAACAACACGTTCAATACTTGAACGCCACTGTTGTCCTCGACATCGTATCCATGGGCATGGCCCGGCGGAATGGAAAACACATCCCCCATCGAAACCGTCACATGTTCACCATCCATGTGGTGGATCGCCACACCGCCAATCACAATCATCAACTCGTTGAAGCTATGGGAATGCAACCCCCGGCCCCACTCCACATAAGGCATGCGAAACACGCATAACGGCAAATGGTTGGGATCAAAAAAATCTTTACCGGCAAGTCTCTCGTTCATCCCCGTCTCCAGTTTTAGTCGAAGCGTTATGGCACAAAGACCCGCCGTTTGACAACCAAACCCGTGACAAACACCTAAAGGAACGATTTTCCCCACCCGCCGCCGGGCGTTTGCCCAAACTCGGCTATGGATGCCGGCTTCGGATTTATGCATCCGCAATTTATTTCGTAATCCGACGATCCAGCACCGGTGTGGCGGTAGGCGGAAGATCCGCCGTGAAGTCGGAAAACTTTACGCCGCCTTCGCCAGCCGCCACCGTTGCACCAATCACAATGCCGGCGATGGTTTTCGGCCGCGTATCGTTCATGATTAGCCCCGACACCACGACGTTACTGCTCCCGCTTATCCCTACGCCATTGCTGGATGGAAATGTCCGCGAGGCATCGGCGGCAATACGGTTGTCGGTGAGCACCACACCATTGCATGACTCTATAATGATGCCCTGCGCGGGCGGATCGGTGATCACGTTGTTCTCGATCCGGATGTTGTTTATCACGGGCGACGGTGCAAACCCCTTGAGCCCGAGACCTGTGACCATGATCGCGCCATAGCTCTGTGCATGCGCATCAATCCCGACGTTACGCAGCTGGTTGCCACGAATAACGATATCGCGCGGCATCGGGCCTTCCGGCCACTGCGGCTCATTGGCAATGACAATGCCCGGCCCGGATGTGCGCTCGAAAACGTTGCTTTCGATCAGGCCGTTGACACCGCGCAGGATCAGGCCGCGTCCACGGAAGTTTCCGAAATAATTGTTCCGGATAATGTAGCCCGCGCCGCAGGTGGAGAGGTTGAAAACCACATCCGCATCCAGATGGTTGTTCATGGACGTGATACCCGTCAGGATATTGGTCGACGTCCGGACGTTTTCGATGGGGCTGTCCAATCGGATGAGCTTCCCTGCGATGCTCGCCACGGTGGACTCGCCGCGCACGAAACCGGAGGTCGGGCCCATCACCTGTATTCGGTCGCCGGGACGCATATCGAAGGTCTGATGAACACGTAGTTCCGTGGGTGAAACAATTTCGGTCACCATGCGAACCCGGTCGTAGGTATTCATGCCGTCATCGGTCATGCCCTCGAAGTGGCAATCCTCCACCAACAGTCCCTTGCGAAGCATCTGGCAATGAATGCCGTCGGCATTGCCGGATAGCAAACGCGTCGTGCCCGGCCGCGGACGCACCGTTACCCGCTGCACCGCCAAATCGCCTTCGCACTGCACAAACGCCATGCACAACGACGGCGCGGCATACATCGTCACATCCTCCACGGAGCCGCCGTTGCATCCCCAGAACGCCACGCCGTGCCCTTCCGCTCCGCCGCGCATAGCAAAGGCATCGCCGACGGACATCATCTTGGCGTAGGTATGGTTTTCCAACTCCAGCCGCCAACGCCGACCACCCAACGCAGTGAAGGTGCGGATCGGCAGATGCGACGGCGTCCCCGGCTTGAAACGGCGTGTTTGCCGGTCGATCACCACGCCCCACTTGTGGTTCATCAATTCTGGTTGCGGCTCCGGATAACCTTCGTCCACCTGCAATTCAAACGAGCCGAGTTCCACATCCACCGCCACGATGCCGCCCTGGATGAACGGTACGGGATCATAGTCGATCACGATGCCCTTGATGTGGACATTCGTGCAGGATCGAAAACTCATCATGCCGGCGCGCGGACTCGATGAGATAAGTTCCGTCTGGCCCGCCACGCCCTGCAACGTAATTCCCGTTGCACGATCCAACCCAAAGCAATATTTCCCGTTGCCTTCCGCTTCGGCGGAAACCCGGTAACGCTTGGCCTCGAACAGCACCGTGGCGTCCGACCCAACCTGCACAGCGGCGGCAATGGCCGCACGGATGGCAGTTGCATCGTCGGTAACACCATCGCCCGTCGCGCCGTAGTCCGCCACGCGGAATACTTTTCCCGCTTCGGCGGCAAAGATGTGAGAGGCCAGCGCGAACGCAACCCATAGGATGCTCAACCATCGTTTCATGTGCATAAACTCCAATCAGGGTTTGAGCACAACATCCGTCGACGCACGTAGGGTTACGGGTCCGAGCAGGCCGGAGGGCAGCAGTGCATCGTCCGTCTTCCAGTGATGCCAGGTCGTGAACGTGAGCCGTCCGGTCGGGCTGGGTTTGCCATCGAGCAACCATTGCGGCCAGTCCTTCAATGCAAGGTTGGGCAGCCAGTCGCAGTCTGGCGGCAATTGTTCGTCGCCGACCAGCCGGTTCGGCCAGAGGTTGGTGATCTTTATTTCCAGCCTGTTTCTACCGGGCTTGGCCGCAGTGGTTATATCCGCGCGGAACGGCGGTTTCCACAGGATGCCCAGCGGCGTTCCATTGACCGAAACCTCGGCGAGGTTCTTCACCAATCCAAGATCCAGCCAGAGCGAACGTCCGTTGCCGAACATCTCCGGCGGAATCTCCACATTCCTTGCATAGGTGGCCGTACCGGAGAAATATTTCACATCGCTGTCGGCATGGTCCGTCCAAGATATGAGTTTCGGCAACTCGACCGCAGCGGGCGCTCCCCAGTTCGGCGGAAAGTTCAACGTCCACGGCCCGGATAGATCGATCGACTGCGGCACATCGGCAACGTTGGCCGTCAGCGTCCTGCCGGCGGCGGTCTGCACTTCAATGGTTCCAGGCTCCCATGCCCGGCAAATAGGTTTGCCGGAGTTGTTCATCGCCAGCTCGTAGGCGGATGGTTCCGTGTCGAGACCTTCTTCTGGCAACGAGAGCATGCTGTTTTCCGCCACCCGGACGGTTCGTTGCAGCCCGAGGTAGCGGTACTCGACCAGCAGTTCCTTTTTCGACATCGGCGCTGGATCGCCACCGGCCAGCGTGTTGTCGGCCTTCACGGTCAATCGGCCATCCTTGACCAGTCCGGCAAGCCGTGCGGTGATGTCAGCCTGCTTGCCATCTTCCGGTTGCGTGCTTCCGGGCGCACCATAAAACGCCCGAACGACTTCCGCTCCATCCGGCACGACCGCCGTGCCGCCTTCGGCCACGATGATGGTCGGCGCGCCACGGCATTCGATGCGCAGTTCCTTGAGTGTGCCCGGTGCGGGATCTCCCGCCAGTTTGTTGGTGGCGACGATGTGGCGGTTGCCCGTCTTGATCAAGCGCTGCACCGCGTCGGTAATATCCGCGGACTCGGTGGACGGGTTGAAAAGCACGCCGTACTCGGCCTTGAGGATAGCCAGTTCCTGCACCGATGGCGGAACCGTTGGGGTCGTGGCGGTATATTGCGCAGAGACGATGTGATCCGCGTTGGCCGGTTTCCGGAAGACGACAAAAACCGAACCGGCCGGATCGAACTGAAGCGGCACGGTGATGCGTCCACCTTCTTCGTGCCAGACCGGAGCATCTTCGATGCGGCCACTATCGGAATGCCAAAGTTCCGGTACTTTTCCGGCGACGCGAAACGTGCATTCGACGAAGTCGAACACGGCGCGCTGGTTGGAGACAAAATAGATGTCGGCATCGCCGTCGAGTCGATGGATGAAGACGAGCTTCGAACCATTCTCCGCCGGAAATTCAAAGTCCGGCTTCACGTCCAGCGTCGCAAAAACCTGCTCCATCGGTTGTCCCCAGACAACCAGCCCTTTGCCTAGACGATGTTCGGTGACGGTCTTGCCATCGCAGTTCCCCCACATTTCGTCAACCAGCGCCTTGACCTCTTCGTCGCATTTCGGATAGCCGTCGAGACTTGGCGATTCTACCGGCGGAGGGCCGATGACCGTCAAACCTGCGGCGACAAAGTCGCGCAGCTTGCGCAACAGTTTTGGCGTCATGGTCCTATCCGGTTGGGAGAGCGATAGCACGCGGTAGCGCATGCCGCTGTCCAGCACGAGCTGGCCGTCCTCCACCGACGCATGGTTCAGCAGCACATCCGCGTTGATGCCGTCGTAGTCGTAACCGGACGGCAGCTCGGAATTGATTGCCGGCATTTGCACCGGCGCGCTTTCCCCGCAAAATGCCGCCGCATCCGCCACAAAGCGTCCCTGCTGGAGCATGAACTGGCTGCGGGCGATGTATTGCATCCAGGCGCGGCCTTGTTCCCACCAGGTGCAGGTACGGTCGAAGTGCGTCCCCCACTGCCCCATCGTCATGCCCGGCCAGCGGTTGGTCCACGGTTGCATGGCGTAGCGGTGGAAGATATAGCGGTTGATGCCTTGGCAGAATACGCGGTCGCCGAGCGCCTTGAGCGCGTAGGGATCGTCCAGCCAGCGGCCATGGTCCTTGCTGGGGGCGGCCGTGAACGATTCCGCACCGATGATGGGTTGCCCGTAGATATGCCCGACGGTCGAGGCGATTTTCAGCGACGGATGCCCCTCGCTGCCCACCCAGAATTCGCCCATGGGAATGTCGGCCGCCGCACCGCATTGCAGCGATTCGAAGGGGCCGGTGTACGGCTCAAGCGATGCCGTGAGCCCGCGCTGGTTGCAGAGTTCCTTGAAACGTCCGTAGTAGTTTTCGGCAAACAGGTCCGCGATGGTGCGCCGCATGTCCCATAGGAAACGTTCCGTGGTTTCCGGACTGTCCACCACGCGCCCGGTAACGGCCACCAGCCACGGCAACGGATCGTAGCCACGCCGTTGTTGGAATTCCTCGCGGAATTTGGGAGTCCAGTTCTGACCGCCGACTTCGTAGCTGTCGATCAGCACGTTGTTGAAGGCCTTCCCCTTCCCGGCCAATGGTCCAAGATCGTCCACCACTTTTTGCACAAAGCCTGCCCAGTGCGCATCCATCGCCGCCGTGCTCAGCTTGTCGCATTCCAAACCCAAGCCGCCTTCCGGCGCAGGATGGTTGTCCCGACCGGTCGGCGTATGGCCGATGCGCAGGATGGTCCACTGCCCCGGCGGCACGTTCCAGTCTAGCCGTCCGTCGGCGTTCAGGCGGTCGGTGATATTGAGGATGTCGTTTTGTCCGACCACCAGCCCGGCGGCAACCACGGCTTCCGATGGATTTGCCCCTCCATTCAAGGAGCCCATGTTCATGCCACTCTTGGCAAACACGTCGCCGGTGCGGGGGCATGGACTAAAGGAAATCTCGGCCACCTTCACCTGCTTGGCATTCAATCCACCCGAAGCGAATACAACGCGGTAGAAACGGCAAGGAGCGGAATCCCCCAACGCAATCGACAGGGTGCCGTCGCCACCGTTGCGCGGAAAGGAGAAGGACTGGAGATCGTGGAACGTCTGGCCGTCGGCGGAAGATTGAATAACGCCGCGCGTACTTCTACTGCCCCCTTCGAGCACCAGCATGGCCGATCTCGCCGCAAGCGGCTGGGCAAATTCAAACTGGATAAAGGACTCCTTGCCTTTGCCCGGCGGCGGAAGCGATACCACGGTATCGGCCTTGCCATCGAAAAGACGACCGCCGTCGATCTTTCCCGTACCTGCCGTCACCTTAGGCGACAATGATTGCATCGTCGCGTCCTCGCCTGTCGGCGTGGGAAACGCCAGCACCTCGATGTCGCGGTAGAAATCCAGTTTGGTCGGCGGTTGCGGAAGCTTCTTTGAAAAATGCATCGGCCCGACGACGGAGACCTCGCTGGTGACGAGCTGCTGCATCGCGTTTTCCGGCGTATTCCACGGACCGCCGCTGCTGGACCAACCCGCGCAGTTGTGGATGCAAAGTTCCACGCCCAGCCGGTCGGCCTCCTTCGCCGCGTGCTTCATCATTTCGCGCCATTCCGGCGTGAAGAACTCGACCGGACCGGCGGGAATACCGCAACCCACATTGAAGATCTGCGCGCCGCCGATGCCTACGCGCTGCATCGCTTCGAGGTCGGCGGTGATGCCCTCCCGGGTAACGTTGCCGTTCATCCAGTGCCACCACGTATGCGGCTTGGCCGACGATGGCGGAGCCGAAAATCCCTGTTCGAGTTCGCTCGCAAGACAGCAACCCGACAGGATCAATGTGAATAGTATGAGATGTTTAAGCATGGTTTCCCTCATTGTTGTGGTTGCTGAAGCTTCTCAAGCGTCACCGGTCCGGTCAACCCGGACGGCAGCAGTTGTGCGTTGGATTTCATCTCCACTTCCATGGACGTCCAAGTGGTTCGTTGTTGGACAGGCAGCTTGCTATCGCCAAGCAGACGGTTGTTCCATGTATTGGCCACATCGATTTCCAGCTCGTTCACTCCCGTCTTCAGGGCGTTTGTGATTTCGATCCGTCCGGGATGGCACCATACGACTCCAATATCCATCCCGTTCAACTTCACACGAGCGATGCTGTTGTAGTCACCCAGATTAAGGAAATAGCGACCGGAGACCGGTTGCTCGAAGTTAAAGGCGGAACGATACACTGCCGTTCCGCTGTAGTATTTGATTCCCTCTTCCGCACGGATAGTCCAATCGGCCAGTTGATCGAACCGTACTGTGCCCGGCCCGCCCCATTTGGGATCGAAGGTTACATCCCATGCCGGATCGAGTCTCAGTGCGGTTTCGAATGCGGGGAAATTATTGCGGCCCGTCGGGGCAGGAAGGCTGCCGGGTTTGCGGAATGCGACCAGATAGGACTGCTGCGGCAGGAATTCCAGCGGAACCCTAACGCGTCCCGCCTCCCGCGTGAATTGCGGCAGGGCGCACATCTCACCGGTCACCGGATCCCATAGTTCCGGAGCACCCTCGTTCGCGCGGAATGAAAGGGAAATCGATTTTTTCTCGTCGCTCTGATTGGAAAGGAAATAGACGTCCGCATCGTCTGCGCGACGGTGGATCCATGCGAATCCATCTCCTTTTCCAAACGAAGCCCTCTCGCCAATTCCTTCGATATCGGGAGAAACGCCGATCACCTTGAGCGCCTCGGCGGCATCGGTGCCGCGGAATACAAAGCCTTTCCCATAGCGGCCCGACGTAATCTTTTTTCCATCGATCCCGTGCCACAGCCCACTGGCCAGCTTGCGCACCTGTTCGTCGCACGCCGGATAGTTTTCCATGCTCGGCGAACGCGATGGCGGTTCTCCCAGAACGGCTCCGCCGTCCCGTACAAGGTCGCTGATTTTTTGCAGGAGTTCCGGGCGCATGATTTCGAGCGGCGGAAGAACGAGCAGACGATATTCCATACCATCGGGCAGAACGAACCGACCATCCTTGACATGAAGGTCACGCATGAGCACTTCGCCGTTCATAAAGTCGTAGTCGTAACCCGGCGGCAATGCCGGGTCAAGGATGCCGGTCTCCTTCGGCGCGTCCTCGCCGGTGAAGTAGGCCAGATCGGCGACATAATGCCCTTGCTGCAGGACGGCCTGCGCGCGCCGCAAGCTGGCGATCCAGCCGTCCATGTAGTCGAACCAGGTGTTGTGCCGATTGAACTCGGTTCCAAACCAGGCATTGATGCCCGGAGCGCGTTCATCGGACTGGTGGATGAAAAGATGCAGAATGAAGAGGTTGATCCCTTCCGCCATGGCCCAATCGCCGCGCTGCTTGAGCGACCACGGCGTTTGTGTCCAAGGCGTACCGCCGAACGTGAACGACTCGGCCGACACAATAGGTTTGCCATAAATATGGGAGGAAGAACTGGCGATCCGCACTTCGAAACTGCCCAGACCGCCCGACGCCCAAAACTCTCCCGCCACCTCGTCCGCCTGTCCGCCATACTGGAGATCCTCGCCCGGGAAACCAAAGTGGCCGTAGTTTTCCATCCACAGCTTGAGCCCGCGTTCGTGGGCGGCTTCGCGCAACGGCTTCGCGTAATCGGAAGCAACCTTGTCGGCTACGAGGCGCCGCAGATCCCATAGGAACCGATCCGATTGATCCGGGTTGTTTACCACGCGTCCGGTTAGGACCGGCAACCACGGCAGCGGATCATAATGATACCGGGACCTGAATCCGTCCTGGAGGTTGTCCGTCCAGTTCTGCGGGCCCATCTCATAGCTGTCCGCAACCACATATTTCCATCCCTTGCGTTCCTCGGGGGAAAGACGGTCCACCAGCTTGCCCAGATAGGCGTCGAAATGCGCGTTCACATGCGTGGCATTCATCTTGTCCGTTTCCATTCCCCGGCCTTCTTTCGGAGAGGAATTATTTTGAACTCCGGTCGGAGTCATGCCGACTCTCAGAATGGTCCAATCCCCTGCCGGAATATCCCATATCAATTTCCCGGAGGAATCCATGGACGCACTGATGTTTTGAATCTGCGATACCCTGGGGGCGTCTTCATTTGATCCGGCCTGCGGTTCCCACAGGTAGGCATCCCACGGCGCGTGCGGGGTCGGGAACATCTGGCCCATTTGCTTTTCCACATAGCGTTCCAGCCGGGGTGATTCATAAAGCATGATTTCCGCAATGCCGGGTTTCTGGTTGGCCGCCTTGGCACCGGTCAACAGCCCCGTGAAAACCAGACGGAATTCGCTGGCCTTCACCGCAGAAAACGCTTCTACCACCGGTCCGAAAAGCATCGGGCCGATATTGGCTTTGTTCAGCCGTTCCATGGTGAATTTTTTCACTTGCTGATATTGTCCGGACGAATCTTTGTACTGAAGTTCGCAATCAGCCTTCAGCTGAACTTTGTCCGGAACGATGGTTATATTTCTAACCGTCACTTCTTCCGGACATTTAATCTCCACAATAAAAGGCTGTTTAACTCCGGCACCGGCAGGGAATGCGCAGACCGTCGAGAGATCACCGTCCAATAACGCCGCGCCATCCGCGGATGGCGAAGTCGTCACCGTGCTTTTCCGAAGAATGGCTTCCGCCGGATCTTGCGGCGCCTCGGGAACAGCCAGCACGGCGACGTCGGTGAAGGGCTGGCCCGGAACCGGCAGAACTGCGCTGAATTTTCCAGGCCCGCTGACTTTCGTTTCTGAAACCGCCAGATAGCGCATGGACTGTTCCGGCTTGACCCACGGACCTCCGGACTGGCTCCATCCCGGACAGTTGAACACGCCGATATCCACGCCCAGCCGCCCGCCTTCCCGAATCGCGTGAGCGGTCAACTCCCACCACTCGTCGCTAAACATTTTAACAGAACCCTGGCCTATCGGTGTCGCATCAACATTGCCGATGTACGCCCGGCCAATCCCCACCCTTTTCATCGCCTCCAGATCCTTGGTGATCCCCTCCTTGGAAATATTGTTGCGCAACCAATACCAATAGACGCCCGGCTTGGTGGAATCGGAGGGATTACAGAAGGCCTCGGGAAACCCATCTCCACGGGCAGATAAACCCGCAGCGTTGAATAGTCCCGAGATCGCAAGTAATGCAGCTAGATGTCCGTGAATTATTTTCATAGATGGGCTCGAGGTTGTCTGTTTCTACAGCGTTAATGTGGTCATGGTTCCTATCCAAATCCTAAGATTTGTTTCTTTCAATTCCCCTCGCGACGGGCGCTGGCGGCGTTTTCCCATCGGCCTGTTCAAATAATTCGTCGCCGCATGCGGCTTCCGGGTTGTCTAGGCGAAAATAGGTTTCAAAACCGTCGGCAACCGGGAAGTCGGAAAATACAAGGTCTAGATCTGGAGCCTCGGTCAACGGCCTTCCGGGACTCCAGGCATGGGCTTTTGCCTCAATGGGTTGGCGAACGCCGTCGCGCAAGGGCGGGGGGAGGAGTCCAACCGAGGTGGAATCGACCGTGATCCCGCTCCAGTTCTTGATTCCTGAAAGTCCGGGGTTGCCTGAAGTGGCGAGGCAGTAAACCTGCGGACCACATGCGAGGGCGGCATAGCCGGCGTAGAATTCCATGCCGGCGATCCATCGGAATTCCATCGGCAGGTCGAGGGTGACCGAGTCGCCGGGCTTCCACTCCCGCGTGATCTCGATTCCGCCGGGAACGGGGCTTGCTTCGACCGGATTTCCGTTGACCGCAACAACATGGGATTGTGTCCAGCGTGGAATGCGTAGCCGCAGGGCGAATCCAACCGCTTTAGCGGGATCAACCGCTAGCGTTACCGTCCCGCCGGACGGATAAGCGGTTTCCTGTTGCAAGACCACGGGGATGCCGTCCACCTCCAATTTTGCTGTCGAGGGGGTGTAGAGCGAGACGGCGAGCCCCCCTGGAAACGTGTAGTAGATTAGCCTTTCGATATCGGCCCAGAAACGCTTGTGGTTCCCGTCGCAACAGTGGGCACCCTTGCGGAAATTGCGTTCGCCGCTCAAGCATACGTCATAGCGCATCTGTCCGCTGTTTGGATCCTGGGCGGCTTCCAGATGGTTGCAGATGGCCCGTTCGATGCAGTCGCCATACGAGAGATCTCCATCCTCCTCGATCAGTTTCGACAACCACCATACCATGTGAACCACCGCGCAACCTTCTCCGACCGTTCCCTTCCCGCACTGATCCTCGACCCACCCTTCCGAGCGCGTATTGGCACCGGAAATAAAAATTCCGGGCGCGTCGGAGTCGGCCATCTTGTCCAGCGTATAGCGCGACATGGCGAACAGTCCGGAGTCTTTCCTTCCTTGTGCTTCGTAGAGTTTGAGCTGGTCGATCAGCCGGGCGAAGTAGCGGTATGAATGGACTTTCCTTGTAACGGCCGTGGCGTAGGCGTCGTCATTGCCACCAGCGTCCGCATCTGCCTTGCTGCGCATCGGATACAACTCCTGCCGCCAGTCACGAAGGGATTCCATTTCAATGAACCGCCCGTCGAACGGCGTGCCGGCGATGAAGTCGAGATATTTCCCGTCCCCGGTTGCCTTCTGCAAGGCGAAGAAAAAATCGGTGATACCGATGGGGGAAAGCTGGCCTGGTTGCTTGGGCGCGGCATCCCAGTACGCCATGATAAAATCGCCATAGCGCCGCGCCGCTTCCAACGAAGGCTCGTGCCCGAAAAGCCGGTGGTTTTCGACCAAAGCCAGGCAAAGGTAGGACGAATCATGCAAATTCCAACCACGCCAGACCATGCCGGCTGGATCGTTTTTTGGATCGGGGCGCTGGATGTTGCCGAGATATCCGTCGGATTCCTGGCTTTGGAGAATGGTTTCAACGATTCGGTTTTTTTCGGACGTCCAGCGGAGGTTCCCGGAATCCTTGGCATAGTGGATCATGGCCAACAGTGCCTTGCCCAGACCGGTATAGGTGTTGGGATTTGAACGGACATCCTCCGGACGCATCCGCGTGGTCCAAAGCGAAAGGATCTCCTTATCAAAATCCAGCGGGCCGCTCCGGCCAGTCTGCCGGACTCCGGCGGTGGTGGGATACCAAACAAGCAGGTCGCGCATCATCAGCGCCTTCCGGTCGGCCAATTCCCCGTCCACATCCACATGAAAAATATCCGCCGCTTCAAATCCAGGATTCCCTTTCGGCCCGACGTCATAATTCGGTTTAACCGGAACAGCTTCTTCGGCGCACAAGCCAACGAGCGGGATGGATGCGAAAAATCTATATAGGAGCTGCCGTTTCATAAAATCCTCTGCGGACCACCTTCTGTACACCTAAAAATTGACCCGTATGGTCAATCTTCTCCCCTCTCCATTTTATTTCCGTGGCATTCCCGGAACCGGATCGGTGCGATGGATGGTGGTCTTGCCCTGCCAGACGGCGGTGTCGGAATCCGGATCGTATGTCAGCAGGCGTCCGCCGGTTTCGCTGCCGGGCGCAGGAAGCGATTCTGTCTTGGGCATCCATTTCCGGTGTTCCGCCAGCACGCTGGCATACTCGGGATTCTGCGCGAGGTTGTTCCATTCGTGCGGATCGTCCTGCATGTCGTACAGCTCCTCGCTGCCGTCGGCATAGTGGATGTAGCGCCAACGTTCGCTGCAAATGCTGTGGTTGCCCGCGTTGGCTGTGGTGATGGCTGGCCGGTCGGCCGAGGTTTTGCAATCTTCAAGCTGAGGGCGGATGCTGACGCCGTCCAGACCGGTACGCGGCGGCAGGCCGCAGAGGTCGACGAGCGTGGGATAGATATCGAGCATTTCGACCGGCTGGGTGCAGCGGCCGCCCGGCGCGACGCCCGGCCCGGCAAAGATCAAAGGCGTGCGGGTGCTGCGCGCCCAGAGCGTGTTCTTGCCGGTGATCTCCTTTTCGCCGAGGTGGTAGCCGTTGTCGCCCCACAGCACCACAATCGTGTTTTCGGACAGTCCGGCTTCGTCCAAGGCGGAGAGTATCCGTCCGACCTGCGCATCGATGAAACTGGTCGCCGCAAGGTATGCGTGAACCATGTTGCGCCATTGGCCGTATTGCTGGACCTCGTTCAAGCGATGCTCCGGCAGCAGCCAGTGGAGGTACCACGAAAAATGCGGCAGTCCGGCGCGTTCGTCCGGCTTGATCTTCGGGAGGATGCTGTCGTCGTCCGGATAGAGATCCCACCATTTCGGCGACACATAGACCGGCACATGTGGCAGGTGGAATCCGGCGGCGAGGAAGAAAGGTTGGCTCTTCGGGGCATTGCGGATTTGATCCGCCGCCCAGGTCGCCAATTGGTAATCCCCCGCGTCCTCGTCGCGATGCGGGAATACGCCCCAGTCGATGATCGGATTCGGCATCGGATCGATCAACCGCTTCGCCGGCTTTGCGCCCACACGGTCGCGCAGGCCGCCCCATTCGTCAAACTCGTCGGCTTGCTTCCCGACCTGATGGTAAACCTTTCCGTTCGCATACGTCCGGTAGCCGTGATCGTGGAAGTACTGCGGCAGGGCGACCCAATCCTTCCATTGCGGCACATCCCTGAAATAGGGGCTCAAGGCGTAGATGCCGGTGGTGGACGGACGAAGCCCCATCATCACCGACGTGCGCGACGGATTGCAAAGCGGCGCCTGCACCTGCGCGTTCAGGCAGGCCACGCCGCGCGCGGCCAGCGTATCCATGTTCGGGGTTTTCACCCCCGGATGCCCGCCGAACGCACCGACCCAGTCGTTCTGGTCATCAATGACAATCATCAGGACATTCGGCCTATCCGCAGAAGCTGCCGCCTGCGCCCTTCCGGCACCAAACAGCATTGCGACCGCGACAAAACCGCCGATCCAGTCCGTTGCATGGGAGAGTTTTATTTTTCTAGTCTTCATGGGATCCTCTGCGTTGCCTCTACCTGGGTTGCTATTTTCGCCAAAGGCATATAGCCATGTCCGGCAGCCGGACATCAATTTTTTTATTTTATAAATACCGGCGCTTCTTTATAAAAACGCCAAATGAAAAACATTGCGCTTATTTTCGCCTTCCAGGAAAACTCCCTTTTCGCACGGAAGCTGATACGTGGCATCACGGCCTACCGGAAAGAACACCGCATGCCGTGGCAAACCCATTTGGTCGACTGGCCTTCGTTCGATCCGAAAATATTCAAGCGGCAACAATACGACGGCATCATCGGCATTCTTCCGCCAGGCTACAATCCCGCCGGAGTTCCCTGCATCCACATCGCCGGACATCGCATCGGAAACGGTTCCGACAGCTACTGCATTGGACAGGACAACGAAAGCATGGTCCGCATGGCGGTGGAGCATCTCTGGCGGAAAGGGTATCGCCGCCTCGCCCTATGCGGCTATCCACGGTCTTCCACCCTGCTTTGGCAGGAGGAACGGATCGAAGCCTTCCGGCAGGTTTGCGCCGATTACGGTGCCGTGCCGGACCTGCTTTTTCCTGGTCGCCGTGCCGAACCGGCCGAAAAAAAATATTTGTTTCTCGAACAGGCACTGAAGTCGCTTGCCGTTCCGGCAGGCATCGTTGCCATCAACGACTTCCGGGCACTGGACGTGATGGAGGCGGTGAAACGGGCCAGACTTCGCATCCCTGAACAGATTGCCGTCGCCGGAATCGACAATGACGAAATGCTCTGCAGCATTTCCACGCCGCCGCTCACCAGCATCGAACACTTCCCGGAAAAGAAGGGATACCACGCGGCCGGCATGCTGGACGCGCTACTGCGGGGCGAACGTGAAATCCCATCGTTTGTCCCCTCCCTGCAACTGGTCGAGCGTGGTTCGACCCATACGCTGGTTCATGAAAACCAGCCGCTGCGCATTGCGATGGAATACATTCAACACAACGCCGGGTCCATGCTGCGGACGGAAGATGTGGCGCAGGCAAGCGGGGTTTCGCGGGCAGCCATCGAACGGATATTCCGCACCGACCTGCGCAGTAGCGTGAACCGGGAAATCACCGCCGCGCGGGTATCGCTCGCCAAACGCAGGCTATCGGAAACCGACACGCCACTGAAGGAAATCGCTGTGCAATGCGGCTTCCGGAACGTGCACTATTTCACCACGGTATTGAAAAAATGCACCGGCCTTTCACCCGGAGCCTACCGAGCCGCGATCCGCAAGAATCTCAATCAGGATCCGGACATGCCATGAACTCCACTTCAGGTGGGTCTCAATCGAGATAATCCGGGCGGAAGACCTTGACCGGCGGTTTGTTTGCCCTGAATTTCTTCCACGCCTTTTTGGTTTCCGGATCGTTGTAGTCCGGCAACGGCAGATCCTTGAGGATTGCTTCAAACCGTTTACGGGCCATTATCACCTCCGGATCGAGGGATTCGGTGACATCCCGGTATCCAACCGTTGGATCTTTCGGCCCGTTCGATTCCAGTGCGGCCAGCGGCGGCAGTACGCCATAGCCGGTGGATTCGTCCCGCTCGTTGCCGCAGTCGTAGAAGCGCCCGTAGCCATCGAGCAGCCAGCGTTCATCCCGCAGCCAGCGGGCGTTGTTATACTCAAGAAAGATCCATTCGCGCGGTTCGAACGCCTGTCCCTTCAAATACGGAGCAAAGCTATGTCCGTCGATCCCCACCGGAACTTCCGCGCTGCCCAGCTCGGCCAGCGTGGGCAGGATGTCGCTGAAATCCACCAGCACCGGACTGTGGTTGCGCGGCTTGACCAGCTTCGGGCTCCAGACGATGAACGGCACATGCGGAGCGACTTCCGATTCAAATTTTCCTTTTCCATACCCTGGCGTTCCGTTGTCGCCGGCGACCATGATGATGGTGTTGTCGAGAATCCCCAACTCGTCCAGCCGGTCGACAATCAACTTCAACTTGCGATCCAGAAACTGCATGTTGGACGCCAGCGATCCAGCGATCTTCTTCCCGGTCGGATCCCCAGTTGGATTGCATTCCGGAACGTCCGTATAGAACCAATTACCAGCCATCGGTGTGTTGCCACGATGGGCCATGTGCGGCAGATTGGAGGGCCAATAGAGGAAGAACGGTTTTTCTTTGTTGCGTGTAATAAAGTCGAGAATGCGCTCGCTCTCCATCTGCGGACCGAAATCCTCCGGGCCGGTAGGCACACCTTTTCCGTTGTCGATTTCTCCGGGATGCCAGTACCACGAAACGGCATACATGCCGTTCGTCGTCATTTCGGCACTCGTGTATGGGCCGTCGTAGCCATCCCACCATTGCGTGGTGCAGTATTCATCAAACCCGTAATCTACCGGCGAGCCGCCGAAGTGGATCTTTCCGTACCATGCGCTGACATAGCCCGCCTTTTCCAAAACCTGGCCAATCAGGGTATGCCGGGGATTTTTCCATAGTGGAATATTCGGCGCGACTGCGTTCTCGAAATTTCCCTGTTTGAATGGATATTGACCCGTCTGTAAAAGCGCGCGCGACGGGCCGCAGGTCGACGACGCCCACGCACTCTCAAACAGCACCCCCTCGTTCGCCATTTTTTCAATGGTGGGAAGTTCGATTCCATTCGGGTTGTAGCAACGCAAATCCTTGGCCGAGACATCATCCGCCAGCACAAACACAATATTCGGTTTCGCCACCTGTGCCGCACCGGACAGGCCAACCATTGCAGTGGTCGCCAGCGCGAACGTAAAAGATCCAATCATACGGTTCATATCATGCCTTCCTTTTGCTTTGGCCCCTCTCCTAAACCACGCGCCTTGCTTCGCTGCGACGCTACTACAAACCTTTTCGCCTTGCTTCGCTGCGACGCTACTACATCCTTTCAAATCTTTCCTGTACGTAGTAGGCGCGCAGGCGCAGCCAAGAGCCGTCCCCCGGCAACGCGCCTTGCTTCGCTGCGACGCTACTACAAACCTTTTCGCCTTGCTTCGCTGCGACGCTACTCCATGCGGTTTGGAATCAATTTTCTTCGCCCTTTTTCAGCACCGATTTAACCGCATCCAGCCGGGCGGTTCCTTCGCCGAGGGTTGGGCAGAGCCAGCCGCCTTCGTCGAACTCGTTCCAGGCATAGATCAAAACGGTGTTGGCTGGAGTGGATGCCGCGTGGTCTTTGAGATATTGCAGGCTGTGTTGCAGGTGGGCAGCGAATTCCGCCGGTGTCGGCTGTTCGTGGTACATGCGGATATCCAGATTTTTGGCATTCGCATCCCACGGCACACCGGTTTCGATGCGCGGACGCATGTCGAATCCGGTCGAGGCCAGCGGAACGAATTCGGACCCGGTGTCCATGAAGGATTTCCAGAAGGTTCCTTCGACATAGTTTTGATACCGCTCATAGGTACAGTCCAACCAACCGGTGTTGGCGGCATACGCTCCGATGGCATCCCCACCCAGCCTTTCCCTGTATCCATTGACATCCTTCGCCGAAAAATCCTGAAAAACGATGTACGGATTCTTTAGTCCTGCAGCCTGTGCCTGATCGCGGAGAGCCTGAATCAATTGAACTGCCTCCTTTTCATTTTTCAAGGCATGCGGTTCTGTAAAATTTTGTGGAAACAACAGGTAGATCAGCGGGCGGCCATCCAAGACCATCTCATATTCCGGGCGTTGCATATACTCCACATACAGGGGGACGCGTTGCAAGGCCTTCGCCAGCCCCCCCATCCCGAAATGCCCAGCCTGCAGATTCATGCAAAACTTGATCCGATCCCGATTTGGAGCATCCAGATAAAGGTTCAATGCGCGGCTGAGGTTGTCACTCTTTTCGTAGATGCAAAACGCCCAGTAGTCGAGGCCCGCATCCGCCGCCAGATCGATCTCCTTTTGAATATCGGCTGCACCGCCGCGAATCCGAATTTGATTTGTGGAAACCACTTCGGCAAAGAACGGCGCACGCCACTGCCAGCGCTGCACCGACAACGTCGCTTCGACCGCGCTGTTTACGGTATCGGATCCATCGCCATACCAGGCATCCCAGCGGATCGCGCCGACGAGTGGTTTTTCTTCGGCTCGAACACTGAAAACAAATAATAGTAAAACAGCTTGTAGCAATAGATACTTCTTCATTCCAACAGTTTTCCTTTCCGTTAGGCCTTAATGCAGCTTCCACGGCTTTAAAATCAAACCATCATGGTTTTTATGATCTCTTCCTCCCTTGCCCACAACAACCGCCATTCAGCAGAACTTATATCCAACTTTGCACTCTCGTCAGGATGAAGCAAATAAAAGTCACCAATGGTCAGGCATACGCCTAGATCGTGCTGGCGAACGGTCCGCATCGTCTCTTTCAGTTCTTGCGTAGTGGTATAGGCAATGACCGTTTTCGTCGGATCCAGCCCGGCGTCGACCAACTCCCGGATAGTGAGCTGGGAAGCGTTGATTCCCTTTACTCCAGGGGTAGCGCACAAGTCCTTTAACACCGGACGGAAGTTCCCGCACGAATGCACAACGGTGCCGCCCAGAGCGTCTGCCACCTGGGTAATATAGGGGGCTAAAAAGTCCTGGTAGAATGATGGAGAACACATCACCAGACCGTCCGCGGAAAGCGTAGAACCGGCGCTCGCGGGAAACCAGTCGTGGGCAAAAAAATGAGTGCCGACAAACACGTCTCCAAGCACCTTTTTCTGGGCCTGCCAAAGCAGGATGAATGCCTCGGTGCATAGAGAAAGAAGCCGGTGGTAGCGATCTGGATCTTCATAGGCACAGACAATCAGTTCATCATAGCTCCACAGTTGCGCGCCCACATCAAAAGGCCCCTGCATATCGCATACGTGCACACCGATCCGGCCCTGAGTTTCCTCCAAAAACTGCCCGGCCGCCTCAACCCAATACGCAGCCGGAGAGCCTGCTTGGATCGAGGGTTCCGGCAGCCGATCAATGTCTTGCGGCTGACAGATTAGTTTTTCGCAACCAGTTTCCATCCCTAGGCGAACCTCCACGGCACCCAGCATGGAAGGAATCGTGGCATGGTTCAGTCCCGGGAAAATGGAAGGAATCAGATCGTCGTGGAATTGACCGGTGAAAAGCAGACCGTCCAGATAGGCCTGTATGCGCTCCTTGGGCGGATGGCTAATGTTGTAGGGGTTGAAATGCGGCCAATTGAACGTGAAAGGATACCGGTCGATATTCCGGCTACCGTTCCACATCGCCTCCCACCGGGCCTTGCTGGCGTCCAGCCGCTCTTGCGGATAAAGCTCGTCGAGTTTATCAAGCTTCCGACCAGTTGCTTCCGTCATTTTTTGTCCGTTACGTTTTTTAGCTTTTTCTCAATCGCATCAATCCGCTCCGTATTGGCGCTGCCATCGGGATTGAGCGTGGGAACCAGCCAGCCGCCTTCCGCGTTTTCATTCCATCCGTAGATCAGAACGGTGTTGGCGGGGGTGGTCTTGGCAAGGTTGCTCTGTGTCCAATCGAGCGCATCGGCTAGATGACCGGCCAGCTCGGCAGGCGTGGGCGGCAAGGTGTATTCGCCTATCGGCTCGGGATACCAAGAGGTGGGTGTTTCCTGAAAAGGCCGGTTGTCCCAGCCGGAACCGACAATCGGCACGACATTGGCACCGGTTGCCTTTTCTTGTTCCCAAAACTGACGGGCATGCTCGGCGAGCGACGCATAAGATCTTCCTCCACCAACGGCGTAAGCCCCAATCGCATCCAGTCCGTAATCCTGCATGGTTTTGAAATCGTCGATCGCAACCCATCCCTGGTAGACAATGTACGGATTGCCGAGACCGGCATTTATAGTCGCTGCGCGAAGCTGTTTGAATGCGGCGGCCACCGCTGCGTTATCGGGAAACTCCGGCGTGGACGGGACAGGGGTGAATAGGAAAACCAGAGGATGATTGCCCAGCACTTTCTGATAGGAGGGATCTTTGAAATAGCGCACAAAACGGCCCATCTGGGCATCCCAGCTTTCCTGCTTCTCGGCAATCCACCCTCCTTGGAGATTGAGGACGAAGTTGATCCGGTGCTTGAAGCCGCTCTTGAGGTAGAGGTGCAGGGCGTTGGACATGCCGATGTCGTCGGGGTAGATGTCGAACGACCAGTAGTCAATGCCGCCATCGGCGGCGTAATTGATTTCCCGGTCCATGATGGCCTGCGAGTTGCCGTTGATGGAGACGGTGTTTGAGCTAGTCACTTGGGCGAAAAAGGGCAGGCGATAATGCCAGTGATTTGGCCCCAACGCCTTTTCCAATCCCGCCTGAACATCCCCGTTCTCCTGCCAGCCATCCCAGCGGATCGCACCGACGAGCGGTTTTTCGGCGGCATGCGAACAAAGCGCAAGCAACAGCCCCGTTGCCGCCATGAAAAATGCTCTGGTTAACCTTCGGTTTTGACTTCTCATATCAAATTCCTTTTCAATCTTTAACGCGTCTTGCTTCGCTGCGACGCTACTACATGCAACCGACACCCCGTATGTAGTAGTTCCGAAGGCGCAGCCAAGGGACGTTATCCCCGCACTGCGCATAACGCGTCTTGCTTCGCTGCGGCGCTACTACAGGCGGCTGAAGATTTAAACACATCGCGAATGGCTTCCAAATATCCCATGCCGTTGATTTCATCCGGCTCAAGGTAGCTGCCTTCCGTCCACTCGTTCCATGCATTGATGGTCAGAAACGGATGCGGCACACCGCTTTCCTCTAGTCGTTGTTTTACCATTTCCAACGCGGTGCGGAAGTTTTCCGGCGTGTTGTTTTTGATGGTGTACATGAAGGGATAGCCCAGATCGGAAAAAATATCCGACTGCACCGTGCGCGGCGAAGAGTCCCACCCCATCGTGACGTTTGGATAGTACGGTTGGTCGAATTTTCCTTCCGCCGTATCCCAGTAATCGAAGAAGGCATCGCGGATCGTGTTGTACTCCACTTCCGGAAATACCTTCGTGGCGTAGTGGTGGATCCAGACATACGACGTGATGCTGTCGAAGCCCAGTTGATCGACCACGGCCTTGGCATCGACCGGAGCGGTCTCGCCGGGCAGGATCGGGTTGTCCCACACCACCGCGTTGAGATGCAGATCCGGAAAGCCGGCCGCCTTGACCTTGGCGCGGAACAGATCGAGCAGATCGCGGGTTTGTTCTATCCCGCCGAATCCTGCCATCAGTTTGGTGAGTGCGTAGAATGAAAAGTAGGGGCAACCATCGATCAGCCAGTAGGACGGATGGCGGAAATAGGTTTCGATGCAATGATCCATCACCGTCTCGAAGGTCTCTGGCGTGATCGCACCGGGATAGAGCAATGTGGCATTTTCGAACGGCCGGGGACTGCGCTTCAGCGGGTGGATATCCAGCCAGTCATGGTTGGCCCACATGATGGCAAACTTCAACCGGTCGTTGTTCGGAGCGTTTAAAAACCCTTCGTCGAGTCCACGCTGCAGGAACGCCCCGTCGTTGTACCAATACCAGTCGAAAATAAAGGTATCGATTCCGTGATCCGCCGCCGCATCAATCTTTTCGGCCATAGCCATGGGATCGGCCTCGTCGGTTTCGCCCCACGCCGGAACTTTCGGTTGCTGGTGACCCGGGAAACGCGGCTCCGCCCGTTTCACCAACTCCCACTCCGTCCAACCCGAACCATACCGAAGCGCATTGCGCGCATCCTGATGGTAGTTCGGAAAGTAATACACCGCGACTTCAACCCGTTTCATTCGTTTCTCCACATCCGTGTTCTTCAACACCACAGCACACTCCTCGCAGGCCCGCCCTCGTAGATGCGACGCCCTCGTCGCATTTCCGTACGCATAGCACCCCGTGCGCTAAGCGGTGAGGGCACCGCTTATACGATCCCAATCCCTCGCCCGGCAATGGGTAATGACCCCATAAAACAGGGGCGGCATCTGGCCCGCCCCTTGCTGCATCCATTGCCCAGATACTACATCTCCAGCATCCGCCGCAAACCGAGCATGCCGATGCAAACAACAGCCACCAACCCCAAGGTCGCCGGTTCGGGAATGGCGGTCACCGTCAGGTTGTCAAACGTCGCCGAAGTCAACGAGGGGTTCCCATCCCCGTACCAGCCGAGCTGGACACGGTTTTGGGTTTCACTGGTTCCAGTGTAGGAGGTCTGTCCGGAACCGAAACTGAAGGTTGCCCCATTAAACGTCGCGGCAATGGTGTTCCCTCCTGTGAAATCAACCACCAGTGAATTTAATGTTGTTGCAATCGCAGTAACGTCCACCGAAGCCTTAAGTATATTCGAGTCAAAGAAATTCAAATTTTTTGTAGCGGTGCGCGTATCAAACCGGAAGCTGTAACCGGCGCCGGCCGTGAATCCATCGGCGGATGCCACGCCGAAATTAACCATGGAAAAACCGTCCGCCGGATTCATATTCCTGATGTCCACTGAAATGCGGACATCGGTCGCGACGGTAGCGAAATCCTTGTCCGGCTGGGCAAAAACCGATCCAGCTCCGCTCGCATAGATTCGCAACGCTTGGTTATCGATCTGGGTCTGGTAGTTATTCGCCTTGCTATCCGTCCAAGCAACCGTCGCCTGCGTGCCGGATTGGCGGGCGATGAGGTTGGTATTGATATCTTGCGCGTTCACCGTATTGAACGTGTCCAGCAGCAGGATATCCGCAAAACAAGAGGTTCCTCCCAGAACCAGCGCGCCTAGCATCATGGTCTTGATTATCGTTTTCATTCCTATCTCCTTAAACGCTTGTTTCACTACTCACCGATTCCAAAGAATCCTGCGGCACTATCGGCCTGCACATAGATTACCTCATTGCTGCCATCCGCTGTTGAGTAGCTGAGGTTGGTCACAATAAAAGGATCGGAACCATCGATGGAATGGGCCACGTTCGTCCATGTGCCGTTCACCAGATCCGAAATGGTTTTCGGGTAGTAGTTGGTCGCCGAATCCGGAGCGTCGACCACCATGCGCATCACGTTGGTGGAAAAAACCGACCAGCCCACAATCGTGGCGGGGGTTATCGGGCCGGGGGGAACCGGTTCCGCAATGACCGTCACCTTCAGGTTGTCGAACATGGCCGAAGTCACGCCCGGTGTCCCGTCGCCGAACCAACCGAGCATGACATGGTTTTCTGCTTCGCTGGTTCCGGTATACGAAGTCTGCCCGGAACCAAAATCATAGGCGGTGCCATTAAACGTCGCGGAAATGGTGTTCCCTTCTGAAAACTCAATGACCAGCGAATCGAACCCTCCCGAAAGAAGCGCTGTAACATCCATCGAAGCGGCGATCGTCGACGTGTTGTCATAGAATTTTAGGAGTTTTACGCCAAATCGCGTATCCAGCCGAAAGCTATAACCGGCATTGGCCGAAAATCCGTCGGCGGTCGCCATCCCGAAATTAACCATGGAAAACCCATCGGCGGGATTGGCATTTTTCATCCCAACGGAAATACGAACCTTGTTCGTCACCGTAGCAAAATCCCGCTCCAAACGAATCAAGCTTGACGCAGCACTGCCGGTGGTGGAAGCGCGGAGGGTTCCTCCACTAATCGCTACACCATAACCGTTGTTGGTCCAGCTGGCCGTCGCCAGCGAACCGGACTGGCGATTCAGCAGATCATAGTTGATATCGTTTGTATCCACAGTACCGAACGTATCCTGCAATAGAACCACTTCCTGGATGGGTGCAGGAATAGAGGCTACCCGCAGGTTGTTGAACGATGCCGAAGTCAAGCCGCCGGTGCCATACCAGCCCAACATCACACGGTTTTCCGTCTCGGTGGTGCCGGCGTAGCTGGTCTGTCCGGAACCGAAATCATAGACGGCTCCGTTGAAGGTCGCAGAAACCGTGTTGCCGCCGGAAAAATCGACGACCAGCGACTCGAATCCACCATCGGCCAAGGCATCGACATTCATCGATCCTTTCTGTATCCCGTTGTCATAGAAATTGAGGAGCACGATCCCTGTCCGGGAATCCAGGCGGAAGCTATAGCCTTTGGTGCCAACAAATCCATCGGAGGCCGCCATCCCGAAGTTGACCATGGAAAACCCATTGGTGGTATTATTGTCCTTGATATCCACCGAGATACGGACATTGCCCGCAACCGTGGCAAAATCCTTGTCCGGCTGGGCAAAGACAGATCCTGCTCCGCTAGCATAGATTCGCAACGCTTGGCTATTGATCTGGGTCTGGTAGTTATTCGCCTTACTATCCGTCCAAGCAACCGTCGCCTGCGTGCCGGATTGGCGGACGATGAGGTTGGTATTGATATCCTGCGAGTCCGCCGTATCGAACGTGTCCAGCAGCAGGGTGTCCGCAAAACAAGCGCCTCCCCCCAACATCAACGCGCCCAGCATCATGGTCTTGATTATCGTTTGCATCTTCATTCCTATCTCCTTTTTTTGCATCTCCCTCTAGCCTTGGAACCGATCCAGAAACCCTTGGGCAACACCCATACCGTAGCACCTTCTCAAATATGCACCTTAAACCCAGTGCCAATCATTCGCACAATACTGCCAGCCAATGACTGGCGAAAATGGCTCAAGGGTTAAGGAATTTTGGTAACCGTCAGATTGTCGAATCTAGCTGAAATTGGGATAGGTGTCCTGTCACCGTACCAACCGAGCAAGACATGGTTTTCCGGCGCGACGGTTCCGGTATACAAAGTCTGACCGGAACCGAAATCGTACATCGTCCCATTGATGGTTGCCGAAATGGTATTGCCGTCCGAGAAATCAACCTGTAGCGAAGAAAACCGATTCATCACCACAATCGATGAAACATCCATGTGCCCCTTCCGCACTCCATTGTCATAAAAGTCGAGATAGGCCGATCCGGTGCGACCATCCAGACGAAAACCATATCCGCGTTTGGCATCGAATCCGTCCGCACTGGCCATTCCGAAACTCACCATGGAAAACCCGTTCGTGGCATTCAAGTTGCACAAATCAACCCCGATCCGGACATGCTTTGCACCCTTTGCAAAATCCTTGTCTAGCCGGGCAAAAACCGACCCGGCGGATCCGCTTACGTAGAGGCGCAACGACTGATCGTCGATCTGGGTCGCCCAATCATTTTCTGTATTTTCCTTCCACCCTACAGTCGCTTCCTTTCCGGTTTGGCGCCCGGCCAAGCCTTCGTTTATGTCCTTCGTTGCCGTTGTATCGAACGAGTCCTGGAGCAGCAGCACATCCGCAAAACAAACGGTGCCTCCCACCAGCACCGCACCCAATATCACAGCCTTGATTGTCGTTTCCATCTTCATTCCTATCTCCTTTTTTTACATCTCCCACTAGTCTTGGAATCGATCCAAAACCTCGGACAACGTTCATAAGGTAGCACGTTCTTAAAAACCTACCTTAACACCAGCGCCAATCGTCCGCACAATCGTGCCTGTCGCCAAACTTGCCAAAACAGGCCGGAGAAGGCAGCATGTGCGCATGCATAAAGGCACTAAAGTTGATCAGGAGTATGTGTTCGGGAAAAACGGATTCCCTATGGACGTCTCGACATGGAAGCAGCACGGCGACTATCCCAGCCATACGCACGATTTTTCCGAAATCGCCATTATCATTCAGGGAACCGGCATGATGGAGGTGGAAGGCCAATCCTTCGCCTTCCATGCCGGCGATGTGTTCGTGCTGCACGGCAACCGTCCGCATGCCTATGTGAACACGCACGACTTGACCCTCATCAATATCACCTATGTCCCGCAAGCCATCGCGGTTGATCGGTTCGACTCCGGCATCCTTCCCGGCTACCAGGCCCTCTTTGTCATTGAACCGGCGATCCGGAAAACCACGCCCTACACCCGGCATCTGACCCTGACGGCGGATCAGATGATCCAGATCAAGGCCCTCGCCGACATCATGGAGCGGGAACTGCATTCAAAACGTCCCGGCTTCCAGCTCATGGCCGTAGGGCACTTCATGATCCTGATCACCCAGCTTTCCCGCTTCTACACCGAATCCGAAGCTCCGGACGCGCAGAAGGTGCTGCGGCTCGCAAACGCCCTGAGTTTTCTCGAACAGCACTACATGGAAGAAATCGATGTGGATGAACTGGCTCGGATCGCGCACATGTCGCGCCGTTCCCTGTTCCGCGCATTTTCGGAAGTCACCCACCAAACACCGCTCAACTATCTATTGAACCTGCGCATCATGAAAGCGGTCGAGCTGCTGGAGACCACGAAAAAAACCATTACCGAAATCGCCTTCGACTGCGGCTTCCAGGACAGCAACTATTTTTCGCGCCAGTTTAAAAAGGTGTTGGACTTCACGCCCAGCGAGTTCCAAAAAAAATTCAATCGGAACACCTGACGCGCGAAACGAGCCTCCCCTGCGAAGAACGCGCCTTGCTTCGCTGCGACGCTACTACATGCCTTTCCCACTACATACTCCACGCCTCTCCGTACGTAGTAGTTCCGCAGGCAGAGCCAAGGAACGTTACCTCCGCTCCGCATAACGCGCCTTGCTTTGCTGCGACGCTACCAAATGCATTTTGTATGTAATAGGCACGCAGGCGCAAGCCAAGGAACATTGTTCGCCAACAATCCTTGCCTATTCTTGTTCAGCAAGATAAACAAAGTCCCATGTACCGCTACAAAAACCTTGCCCCGGAAAAACAACGGGAGTTGCTCCATCATCGCAGGATTTGCGGACTTCCGCTGCATGAGCCGCCGCACTTTGCTGACGGAATCCGCACCTATCACATTGCCGCGGCCTGCTACGAACATCGGCATGTTCTCAACACCTCGGCTCGCCGAACGGATTTCGCCGAAACTCTCATGGCATCACTCGAGGCCATCGATGGCCCGGAACTTTTTGCCTGGGCCATACTCCCCAACCACTACCACCTGCTGATCCGTTGCAACCTCGATCAACTGCGTCCAGCCCTCGGGAAACTGCACAACCGCACGGCGACCCGATGGAATAGGGAAGACGGTACACCGGGTCGCAAGGTGTGGTTCCGGTTCACCGACCGCTTCATGCGTAGCGATCGCCATTTTATGGCGACTGTGAACTATATCCACGCCAATCCCGTACACCATGGCTATGTCGAGTCCGCCACCGACTGGCCATGGAGCAGCCTCCACCAATGGCTGGAACAATACGGACGGGAAAAGCTGGTTGCGTTGTGGCACGCCTATCCCGTGCTTGATATGGGCAAAGGCTGGGACGAGTAACCCGCACGTAGTAGTCGCGCAGACGCAGCCAAGAGCCATTCCCCCCTGAAACGCGTCTTGCTCCGCTGCGACGCTACTACATACCTTTCAACTCCTTTACGTTCGTAGTAGTTCCGCAGGCGCAGCCAAGGAACGTTACCTTCGAACCGCGCAACGCGTCTTGCTTCGCTACGACGCTACTACAAACCCTTCTATTCCCCGTGCAGCTTGTCGATCCATTTCGGGCGTTCCGGCAACGTGTCCATCCATGTATCCAGATCCCGACTTAGCCGGTCGCGCACTTCAGGATATTCCGATGATAGGTCGTGCTGCTCACCGATATCATCGGACATGCGATACAGCTCGACCATGCCCGTCTTGGGAGAGACCAGCTTCCAGTCGCCGTCGCGGATCGCATACTGCCGTGCCCACGAAGTCAGGTAGCGCCAGCGCAAAACATGCGCCGGTCCTTTTCCCGCCACTTCGGGAAGAAGACCGGGCAGGAGATTTGTGCCGTCCTTTTCCTCCGGCGTTGCGGCTCCGGCCACCGCGAGAAACGTCGGCAGCAAATCGAGACTGATCACCGGCCATTCGGCCACCTGCCCCGCCTTCAGCCGGGCCGGCCAGTTGAATATCATCGGGACGCGCATACCGCCCTCGTAGAGACTTCCCTTTGCGCCCTTCAGCGGACCGTTCGACCCGGCGTTGTACCCGGCGCCCGAACTGGGCGCGCCGTTGTCGCTTAGAAAAACAATCAATGTGTTATCCCGGATTCCCAGCTCATCGAGCTTGGCGAGCAAACGCCCAATGTTGCTGTCCATCGATTTGACCATGGCCGCAAAGGTTCGGCGCACCGGGTCTTCTATGGTTGCAAACCGATCAATGATTTCCTGCGGTGCTTCCAACCGCCAGTGCGGGGCGTTGTAGGCTAGATAGAGGAAGAACGGGCGGTCATCCGTTTTTTTGGCGGAAACGAATTCGATCGCCTTGTCGGTGAACACATCGGTGATGTAACCCTCCGTCCACGGAACGACTTCATCCTTTTCATTGCGGAACCGATCCCCCCACCAGCCGGGTTTATGGCTTTTCTGTCCCCATGTCTGCTGTTCGCCCAGGTTGGCCGGCCAGAAATAGCCCATGCCGCCGCGCATGTAGCGACAACAGTCAAAGCCGTTCGCAAAAGGCTGGGAATCGAGCGGCTCGCCGAGGTGCCACTTGCCGACCATGCCGGTCCGGTAGCCGGCGTCCTTGAGCAACGCCGCGACGGTTGTTGTCTTACCGTCCTGAAAACCGAACGACCATGCATATTTATCATCCACATTGGCCTCGAACCCCAGCCGCTGCTGATGGATGCCGGTCATCAGGCCGCAACGCGAAGGCCCGCACTGCGGAGCCGTTACATGCGCATCGGTAAAACGGATTCCATCCGCGGCCAGCCGGTCGATCACCGGCGTGTCCAGATCCTTTGCCCCGTAGCAGCCGAGATCGCCATAGCCCTGGTCGTCGGACAGGATCAGGATTATGTTGGGCGATTGCGGAACCGCCGCGTTCGCCGTCCCGGCGGAAAACACCGCAAGCAAGCAAGTAAGCAACCATGGATTCATCTTCATCTTTTTATTCTCCTTTAACCTAATCGTGGCGACTGCCAGCGAAACACGCGCAAGTCAGCCTATTTTTTCCCAACAGCCAGCCGGTGACGAGTTGGGCGTTTCACTGTTCAATCTCCTCCGGTTTCACGGGTTTGCCTTCCCACATCCAGACGCCGTCCTTTTGCTCCAAGACGCGATACGCGCTGCCCGGGACGGGAGGCAGATTCGCTTTCGGCAGCCACTTCGCAAGGTCACGGATTGTTTCCTTATACTCCGGGAGCGGGGCGAGGTTGGTCCATTCATTCGGATCGGCCTGCATGTCGTAAAGTTCCTCCGAGCCATCAGCGTAGCGGATGTAGCGCCAGCGTTCGGTGCGGACCGTGTGATTGCCGACGTTGTGCGTTGTGATGGCGGGCCATGGCCGCTTGGACTGCGCGTTCTTCAATTGCGGCATGAGACTGTGCCCTTCGAGGCCGGACTTGGGCGGCAGTCCGCACAGTTCAACCAGCGACGGATAGATGTCGAGCAGTTCGGCCGGTTGCGTGCATTTCGCTCCCTTGGTCACACCCGGGCCGGCGATGATGAGCGGTACATGCGTCGAACGCTCCCAAAGACTGCACTTGCCCGTCATGTCCTTTTCGCCCAGATGCCAGCCGTTGTCGCTCCAGAGGACAACGACGGTGTTGGTCGCCTCTCCGCTAGCCTCGAGCGCGTCCAGCAAACGCCCAATCTGGCTGTCCATAAACGTGGTGGTGGCCAGATAAGCACGCACAAGTGGACTCCATTGATTCGCTTGCTTCAGCCACGTCAGTCGCGGTTCGGGAACTTTCCAATGAAGATACCAGGAGAAGAACGGCACGCCGCCACGCTCAAAAACATGCCCCTTGACGGGCGGCAGGATGGTTTGATCTTCGGGGAACAGGTCGAACCATTTTTGGGACGCGAAGCATGGCACATGCGGCAACCGGAATCCGGCCGCGAGAAAGAACGGCTTGCCTGCCGGCCGTGCCTTCAACTGCGCAATCGCATTGTCGGCGGTTTGCCAGTCCGGCTGGATCCGGTCATCCTCGGGGAAAGGGCCCCAGTCCATCATCCACATGGGGTCGGGCGTGTGGACGAATTTTGTTTTGGGCTGGGGCATGCCGGGTGCCGGCCCCCAGACATTAAACTCGTTTGCCTGGAGCTCCCGGGGGATCGATCCGTCGTGGAAGACTTTGCCAAACGTCGCGGTGAAGTAGCCATGCTGGGCAAAATATTGCGGCAACGTGACCGCGTGTTCCGTGGCCAGCGCATTGCGGATGCCCGGCACCAACCCGTAGATTCCCATGGTGGATGGGCGTAGGCCGGTGAGCAGGCTTGCCCGCGAGGGATTGCAGAGCGGTGCCTGGCAATGCGCGTTGCTGAACAGCGTGCCGCGCATTGCCAGCCGATCCATGTTTGGCGTCCGCGCCTGCGGGTGTCCGCCCAGACAACCCACCCAATCGTTCAGATCATCAATGGCGATGAATAAAACGTTGGGAGGATTCGCGGGCTGGAGTTGGGCGGCGGTTGCAACGGCCGACTGGATGGCCAGCCATGCCGCTACGCCCGGCTTTAAAATGGAACGTAAACAAACACTCATCGGGGCTCCTTTCCTATTTGGATTGATCTGTTTGGATGGCGCCGTCGGGCGCAATGATTTCGGACTGGAGCTTCGGTAGCTGTTGCGGAACAATACAGCGAAACACCGCCAGATTCTTTTCACCCATCAAGGGATAATTACATGGGTCGTTGAATTTGCCGATCGGGGCATAGGCCAGCCCCTCGGCGGTGGCATAGGGCTTGTTCATCCAGATCATTTCATCGCCATAAAACGCCGCCATCGGGATATGTTGTTTGCTCCATTGGCGGAACCCACCCGCAGCGAAAAATTCAAGCGTAACGTACGGGTCGTAGCCGGTCAGCCGATCGATGGCCACGACCAGATAAAAGACATCGCCGGAAGAAAGTTTGAGCGGAGACAAATCGAAGGGCTGGTGCAGCCGTCGCGCATTTGCCGGAATGTCTCCTCCAACGAGCTGCTTGCGCAGTGCCGTTTCTTCCGCAGCGGCAACCGGACCGAGCACCCAACAGCTTTGCAACAACTTGACCTCGCGCGGCTGGAAGCCGGTGTCGTGTTTTAGCTTTTCAAGACGCGCCTCCATTTCCTGCTGAACCGCCGCATATTCCGGGTGGTCGTACAGGTCGCGTTGTTCCAGCGGATCGTTTTTCAAGTCGTAGAGTTCCTTGACCGGCTTCGCCAGATAATCGATCAGCTTGTAGCGGTCGGTGCGCACGGCCTGCATCGGTGGAAGGGCGTCCGACCACGCGTTCCAGAAGTCGAAAAGGAATTCATCGCGCCACGTGGCATTGGTTTCAGCAAACAGCGGGGCCCAGCTTTTCCCGTCCATGCCGTCGGGAGCCGGTACACCGCAAAGGTCGAGGATGGTCGGGGCGATGTCTAGATTCAGCACCATCTGCTCGCGCTTCATCCCCGGCGAAACGACCTTGGGGTAACGCACAATCATCGGCACCCGCATGACCTGCTCGTAGGCATAGTGTTTTTCGCAGAGACCGAATTCTCCCAGCGAATAGCCTTGGTCGCTGGTATAAATCACCAACGTGTTGTCCAGCCGTCCCGATTTTTCCAAGGCCTGGACAATGGTTCCGACCGACTCGTCGAGGGTTAGCGCCAACCGGCTATAGCTGCGTAGCCACTCTTGGAAGCTTCCATAGGACGGGATGCCGGGCTGGAACTGATCCGCAAAGATGCAGTTGCCCTTTAGCCCCGGCTTGCGCAGCTCCCACGTCGCCGGTTTCGAAAATACCGTATCCACCAGGCGACTCTTCATCCGCTCTGGATATTGGAACGGGATATGGGAGGCCTTGAGTCCCACGACAAGACAGAACGGATCGTCGCCCGCACCGCTCCACTTCTTGATCTGCGCCGCGGCCAGCTCCGCCAGCCGGTCGTCGGTGAAGCCTTTGCTTTCGGTATTCTTGCCATTGATCCACAACGGCTGGTCGTGGAAATTTCCAACGAATGGAAAACCGATCCACTCGTCGAATCCCGGCTTCGGCTTTTCGTCTTCACCGAGATGCAACTTGCCGATGTAGCCCGTGCGGTAGCCCGCTTGTTTCAGGAATTGCGGGAAGGTCTGCTGCGTCATCAGAAACGAGTTGTTGCACCAAATGATTTCCGGTGCGGAGGCGCGGTGCGCGTAGCGGCCCGTCAGGATGGAGGCGCGCGACGGCGAGCAAACCCCGGAACAGGCGAACGCATTCTCGAAGGAAATCCCTTCCGCCGCCAACCGGTCAAGGTTCGGCGTCGCCATGAACGGGTTGCCCTTGTGCCCCATCCAGTCGGCGCGGTGGTCGTCGGCGATGATCAGGACAACATTGGGTTTCTGTGCGGCCTGTCCGACACCAACCAAGGCTCCGAACGCCAGCAAAACGCGGATTAATATTTTCAACTTCATTCGTATCCCCATACCATTTCCTTATTGCTTTAACCCCTGAACGCGCCTTGCTTCGCGGCGACGCTACCACAAACCTTCAACGCCTCCCCGCACGTAGTAGGCTCGCAGGCGCAGCCAAGGAACGTTACACTACGCCTACATAACGCGCCTTGCTTCGCGGCGGCGCTACTACATGCCTTTTCGCCCTGCTTCGCGGCGACGCTACTGTCCTAGAACCTGCGCAATTTCTGCGGCGACCTGCACTGCAATTTTTCGCGAACCGGTCTCGTTAAAATGCACATTCCCGACGTCGAGAGCATCTTCTTTCGGGAGTGTCCGGGTCAGCGCATACAGGTCGTCGACCCGGATGCCGTGCTGTTTCATGATAGTCGCTGCCGCCGCGTTGTAGCGCACATCATCCCCTTCAATCCGGCCTGCCTCCTCCGGCGGAATGCGGGTCGTGGCCGCCCATACCAGCTTGGCGTTCGTCTTCTCCAGTCGATTCACCAACTGCTCAAGATTCGTCTTATAGAGATTGATCGGTACTGCTATTTTCCCGCCGATCTTGTCGCGGGCGCCTTGAACACGGGTTTCTTTCGGATTCCGGTAGCACAGGTCGTGCAGACCCCAGTTGAAGTGAATGACATCCCACTTGCGCCCCTGCAACCAGCCATCCAGCTCTTTCAATCCCACCTCGGTACTGCCGCAGTTGATCGGCCGGTCTTTCGCATGGTCGTACGGACGGAACACATTTGCCTGGCCGGCGAGAAGTTCGCGGACAAACGGGGTGTACGCAATTGAAATCGAGTCGCCGATCAGCAACACGTTCGGCAGATTGGCATCTACCGTTATGTTTTCTTTGCCAACATCGAGATCATGTTGCGGAGTGAATGGTTCCACTTGATCAGGAGCCGCGCCAGCGCCGTAATCGCAGTCCGGATCGGTCACATACTGGCGGGGGTCGTTTTCCTGATCAAAGTCATAGGGATCGTATTTGTCCCTGCCGCTACATTCGTCGTGCCATGGAACCGATGCGTCATATCCGGGATTGGGCTGGAGCGTCTGTGCACCAATGGCTTTCAGGTGATCGCGCAGAAACCCTTGCAGTTGCTTTGCGCGCTCGGGATAGCTGGCAACCAAATCCTTGGTTTCGCCCGGATCATCGACCAGGTTGAACATTTCGATGCGGGCATCTTCGCCATAATGTTCAATCAGCTTCCAATTGCCACATCGCACGGCACCATGCGGCGGCATGGTCTGGTAGTGGGGATAATACCAGTAGAGGCAGTTGCGTTCGAGCGTAGTGCCCCCTTGCAGCAACCCAGCCAGACTCAGTCCGTCGAGGTGTTGTTTTGGGCGTAACGGAAGCCCGGCCATGGCAAGAAACGTGGGATAGAGGTCGGTGCTGATGACCGGAACCTGGCAGACGCTACCGGGTTTCGTTACACCCGGCCATTTGATGATCAGCGGAACACGGATGCCGCCTTCGTAGGCCTGCGACTTGCCGGAACGGTACGGAAGGTTGCTGGTGGCCGTGACGACTTTCTTAATCTTCTCGTCGTAGACATTGCTCAGCCCGCCGTTGTCCGAAAAGAAAACCACCGCTGTGTTTTCTTCGAGCCCTAGTTCCTTGAGCTTGGCCAGCACGCGGCCGACGCTCCAGTCCATGCGTTCAACCATGGCCGCATAGATAGGATTATTCTGCCCGTTGGCTCCGGGTGTCTTCTTCCGGTATTTTTCGATCAGGTCCGCTTTTTCCTGCAATGGAACATGCACCGTGCCGTGCGACAGGGTTACCAGGAACGGACGGTCGCGGTTGGCTTCCATGAATGACTCGACGTCCGTCGTATACTCGTTGACGAACCAGGGGTCCTGCGGGTTCTTTCCCGCGCGCGCCGGAGTGACGACATCGAATCCGTACAGCGCCGGCGATTGGCTGCTTACGTGCCACTTGCCGACGTGGCAGGTGGCGAACCCGGCTTCATGCACCGCCTCGGCATACGTCACTTCGTTGGTGCGCAGATACTTGATCCAATCGACGGGCGGCACCAGCATGGCCTTGGGATAGGTCTCGCCCGGAATGTATGAGGTCAGATGCAGACGGGCGGGATAGCGCCCGGTCAGGATGCTGGCGCGCGTCGGAGAACAGGTTGAATGGGCGGAATAGGCCTCCGTAAACCGCATGCCCTCCGCCGCCAGCCGGTCGCAGTTCGGCGTCTCGTAATAGTCGCTACCATAGCAACCGAGATCCTTGATCCCCAGATCGTCGGCCAGAATTAAAACAATATTCCGGACCGCCGAAGGTTCGGCGGCGTGGACTCGCGGCGCCAAAACTGCAACCAGTGCGACGACCAACTTCATTATCCATTTTTGATTCATCATGCCCTATCCTTTTTTCGTTCCGTTCTTCCATTTCTATTTTATTCGACTTTGACGCGGATAAACTTATGCCCGGTTTCTGTCGGGATGTGGTTGGTGACCGCATCCATTTCGGCGTTGAAGGTTCCCGCCTCCCCGATGGTGTATCCGGTGTAGTTGGTCCAGTCGACACCGAGGGTCAGATTCGTTTTATATTCCAGCGAATAGCCTAGACCGCTATCGAAGGCCGAGCGCCTGTAGTAGACATATTCCAGCACGTTGGAGGCGACTGTGCTTGCGGGTAGCAAACCGACATCCATGCCGTCGGCTGGATCTCCGCCAAACGAATATTCGTAGAAGTTGCTGAAGTGGTCTCCATCGGGATCCGCCGCAGGATCCGCCGCGCCCGCCACCAACCCATGCAGGATGGTCCAGGCATCGTAGCCCCCCTTGAGCCTTCCCTCCACAACGAGGTTGTCAAACATGGCGAATGTCGATACGGGGTCTCCATCGTGGAACCAGGACAACATCAATCTGTTTTCCGGTTCCACCGTTCCGGTGTAGGACATCTGGCCGGTACCGAAATCATAACAGGTTCCGTTAAAAGTGGCCGATACGGTGTGGCCATCCGTAAATTCAATGACCAGCGATTCATAGCCCCCCGTCATCAACGAAGTGACATCCATCGAGCCAACCTGCACACCGTTGTCATAAAGCTTTAGTAATTTAGCGGCGTACCTTACATCCAAACGGAAGCTGTATCCTTTGTTGGCGGAAGTTCCGTCCGCGATCGCCATCCCAAAGTTGACCATGGCAAAGCCGCCTAGCGGAGTGGGCTGGATATCCACAGAAATCCGGAGGTCATTGACCACGGTGGAAAAATCCTTCGCCAGGATTCCAGTCACTGTACCGGCGGCACCGCTCTTGAAGAGTTGCAAGGCATTCCCTGCGATCTTCGACACATTGGTGGTGGACGACCAATCCATGAAGGCCTCGGTTCCCGACTGGCGACCCGCCAAGCCGACATTGATATACGGACTGTCGGCCGTGTTGAACGTGTCCCGCAACAGAACGACATATTTCATGAAAAGTGCATCGATTTCCGAATGACCAAGTGCCGAACGATAGATCCGGATCTCATCCAGCTTTCCGGCGTAGGCGGTATTTCCAATCTCTACATCGACCGGAGCGTTGGCTCTTAAAGCTCCGCTGGCACCGGTTGCCGTCGCACAGGACACGCCATTGACATACACCGTTGTCGTCCCGGTTTCCTGCGTGTATGTTCCGGCCACGTGGAACCATTTTCCGGTGGTGATCGTTGTCCCGAGAGCAATGGCCGTGGTGGCGATCCCTTGCCAGGCGTTGTTGACGGTGCCCACCGTGAATTGCGCAACGCCTTCCGAATTGACCGACAATTCATAGACCAGGTTTTTGCGCACGACCACGGCGGGCTCCCCGACCGAAGGAAACTCATCAAGATTGATCCAACCGGACACCGTGAGGGACGGCATGGATTCCAAGGAGCTGTGATGCGGCACAAAACAGTTCGCTCCACCGGACACGCTTCGCAGGCTCTTGTTTCTTGCGCCGGCCACAAACGCCATCGGGCCGTCGCGATACGCATGGTTTTGGTATTGGGAATAGTCATAGATGTCGTCGTCGAAATCGAACGGCCAATAGCCGACCAGATCCGATAGGCCCAGCGAATAGGATCCGTCCCGGATATCCCGAATAAAATCCAGCCGAACGCTATCGTTTGTGGAAGCGATGCTGTATCCGGGGGTCAGCCAGCCGCCCTCGGTATTTTCGTTCCAGGCGTACATGATGACCGTGTCGGCCTCTGAAGCGTCAGCGGAAGTATCAGACCAGACGGAAGCATCCCGCACAAAATCGGCCAGCTCCTTCGGATTGGGTTTTTCGTTCCACCGGTTTTGAACAATATTCGTCCAAGTGCCTACGGTGTCGTCCGGATTGTCGGCCGCATGATCGGCCCGCGGTCGGCGGTCCCATCCCGCCATGACAAAGGGAACCACCTTGTGTCCCCCTGCCGCAAAGTCGTTCCAACGGGCTTTCACGTTGTTGACCAACTGACCGTAGGAAAGGCCTGTAGAAGTTCCTTCGGTCGCGTAGGCATAGGCCGTAACGGCATCGGCACCCAGAACATCCTTGGCCGCCTGCACCGTTGCCGGATCCCAACCCATGGCAACAAAATAGGGATCGCCCGCGCCCTGTGCTGTCGACATGGCGGCTAACTCATTCACATTATTCGTCATCCATGCCGCCGCATTAAACAGGTAAACCAACGGTCGCCCGCCCAAGACCTTCTGATAAGAGGCTTCCTTGAAATAATCGACATAGCGCTGCTTGTGGAGCCACCACTCCCGTCCGTTCAGGATGATGCAGAAATTGATCTGGCTCTTCTTCGAACTGCTCAAATAAAGGGCCAGCGGCTCGTGCATAGGGTCTTCCGGATAATCCAGGAAAGCCCAGTAGTCCAGCGCCCCTGTAGCCGACTCGATCTCCCGGTCCATGACCGCCTGGGTGGTGCAGCGGATCTCGACATTTGTGCGCGAGACATTCGAAGCAAAGAACGGCAGGCGGTTCCGCCATTTCTCAGGGTAAATCGCCTCCTCGTTCCATATGCCATGTTTGAAATCCGGCGTCCCGTATTCGTCGTTCAGTTCGTCGCCCACCCACACATCCCAGCGAATGGCGCCGACCGTGGCCGCACGGCACGACAACGCCATAACAAACAGCGCGACACCCAAAACCACTGTTTTCTTGAGATGCATTATTAGTCCTTTTGCCTTCCGTCAGCCCTTCGCTTCAACTCTGCGCGGATTTCATACATGCGGTCTTCACTCAACGGATAAAGGGCTATAAGTCCGATCGCAATCACCGAGGTTAGTATCGGAATTCCCGCTTCCAGAATACGCAGCCAAAGTATGGTTTCCGAACTCTGTGCGGAACCGTTTGTTGCATCGAAACCGCTTGCCACCAACAGCACCCCGCCGATCAGCGTCGCCACGGACATGCCGGTTTTCATAATCCAGCCAAAGATGGCTTGGTAGCTTCCTTCACGGCGTGCGCCGGTATCCAGTTCATCGACATCGCAGATATCCGCAATCATGGATGCCCCGATCGTCCACATCGCCACAAAGCCGGCGGCAATCAAGGCTGGTGGCACCATCACCAGCAACGGATGGAGCGGATTGTAGCACCAGATTTTCGATACGTGCCCTAGCAGGTTGATGAATAGAAAAAAAAGAAACGTCGACTTCTTCCCGAAATGCGTGGCCGACCAGGTGACCGGCACGACGATCAGCATGGAAGAAACCACCCAGGCGGTTCCATTCAACCCGGCATAGACCGATGCCGCCTTCACGTCGCCGCCCATTACATAGTAGATGATGATATAGGGCGAAACGGAGGCGATGATGAAGAAGCCGGTGGACACCAGAAAAACACCCGCCATCAGCAGGAGAAAGGTCCGGTTTCCGAGCGTCGTCTTCAACCCCTTCCAGAATCCGATTTTTTCCTGATGGAGCGCTGCCTCAACATGGCCTTCCTTGCAAAGGAAAACCGGAACCAGACCGCTCACCACCAGAACAACGCCCATCAACAGCCCGACATAGCGAGCTCCCTGCAGCCCATCTTCAAAAACATCCAACTGGGTCAGCGCAAAAAGCCAGGGCATCAGGATGGCTCCGGCATTGCCGAAAAAATTACCGACGGCCTGGATGCGGGTTCGCTCGTGATAGTCGGGCGTCATCTCCAGCCCCATCGCACCCCACGGAACCATAAAAACTGTCAGCGCGGTGTAATAGAGCAGCGACATGCCGAGAAAATAGGCGAAGTATCCCTTCTCGCTCCAACCTGACGGCATCGCCCAGAGCAAGGCAAAAAGAACCCCGGTCAGAATCGCCCCGAAAAACATATAGGGCCGCCGCCGACCAAAACGCGAGCGGGTATTGTCGGAGATATGTCCCATCACCGGGTCGCTGATGGCGTCCCACAACCGTGGAATCGTCTGCGCCAGCCCCACCAGCACGGGATTCACACCCAGACCAATATTCAAAACAAAACTCGCCAGATTGCCAATCGAGTAGGAGCCGAGCACCTGAGACATCGCGCCGAAGCCGTAGCCGATTTTCTGCCGAACCGGAACCCGGTCTTCATCCGGGGTTTTGTGATGTACCTTTGCCATAGGACTCTACCTCGACTAAATACACAGTATACGCGGGAGAAAGTACGTCGTCCTATAGATTCCTGCCAAAACATAGCACACTTGTGCCAAACTAATTCGCGCGCTTTGGACTACAACAGCACCGGGATCGTTGTTGCGGCGAGGGCGAGCGCAATCAGGAAAACGGAGAGGTAGCGCTGCGGCGCGGTCCGGGCGTGGGTGAAGAGATGGATCCATCCGATATACCACACGAGCACGGCCAACAACGGGGGCGGCGGTACGTTCCAACTGGAACCGGGCAGGCCGGACAGGAATGCGACGGTGCCGAGCAGGCCGTTGATGAATACGAGGGCGGCATGGTTGAAGATGCCCGACGCGATGGGAACAAGCAGGGATAGCCAGCCCGAGAGGACGACGCAAAACGTGAGCGGTACGACCACCAGGTTTCCAATCAACGAAACCGTCGAGAACGATCCAAAAAAGAGGGCCGTAAGCGGGATCGAAGCAATGAAGGCCGCCGCCGAGGTGATGCCGAGCGATGCGACATAGTTGCGAACCGTGCCCAACCATCCTCCGCCCTTGGTGATCAGTCGCCCCGGCGGCCCGGCAAAGGCCATGACGAGAAAGCTGACCACCGTGAAGGAAAAGATGAACCCGGCAGAGAGGATTTCCTGCGGATGGATGAACAGAAGCAGAATGGCCGCAAAGGCGATGGCGTTGGGAACATCGGGTTTGCGACGGAACAGGGGGGCGCAAAAGTAGACGGTGGCCATGGTGAGGGCGCGCAAGGCGCTGGACTTCATGCCGGTGGCGCAGACGTAGACCAGCAAGAGCGGAAGTAGCCAGAGCCCCCATTTGTCGCGCGGTACGCCGACCGTTTTGAGAACCACGGTGATCAACAGTCCTACCATCCCGACATGCAGGCCGGAAATGGCGAAGATGTGCATGGTGCCGGTACGCCGAAACTGCTGGATGATCTCGACCGGGATGGCCTTGCGATAGCCTAGCATCAAGGCTTTGAACACGGCCAACTGGGTCGGATGGCGTTCCACTCCATTCGACAGGGTTTTCGCGGCGCGCTCGCGCTGTTGCTGAATCCATCCCATGGGGGAAAGAGCGGGATGGCCGGCCAGCGGATTCCAATCCTTGGAGGTTGGAACCACCAACTCGACGGATTCTTCGCCGGGATAGTTTCGCTTGCGCAACGTTCCCGAAAAACAGATGCGCCCGCCGATCCTGAATGGTTTTTCGGACAAGCTTCCCGGTATGCGCACCTGGATCCGACCGCGAAGCCGCGTCCAAGGTGTGGATGTTTTCAGACCTTCGCAGTCGAGCGGAAACACCCAGGTTCCGCGATTGCCGACGGAAGAGGAATAGTATTCCGGCGAATCGGCTATGCGGCCGATAAGCTCTATATGCTCCATCGGAAGCACGCATTGGAGTTGGTTGATGCCGGCGGAGGAAATCGCGGCGGCGTCCACCATGAAACGGCACGCAGAGACAAGTACCACACAGGCAAACACCATCGCACCGGAGGTTCGGGAACGAAGAAACCATACCGCAGATAGAAGAAGGAGCAATGCGGCAATCGCCAAGATGCCAAACGAACAAAGCCCAGTGGCGGCAAGAACCATTCCGACCGCAACACTTAGCGCGATGCCAACCAAGGGACGCCGCAAGCCGATGCCTGTTTCGAGCGCGGTGATGGTGCCCCCTATTCTTGCTTGAATAGCTTGTAATACGCCATGCGGACTTTGTGCTTGAAGCTGGAATAGGTGTAGCGGTTGGCGACGAGATGCTGCCCTTCGGTGGCAACGGCCAGCGAGAACAAGGGTTCCCGAATGACCCGCAGCAAGCCGTCGGCGATGGACTCCGCGCTGGAAAGGACGCGTACGGAGTTTTTTTCGGCAAGGATCTCGTCGTATGCGGCGGCGTGGAGGGTGACCAGCGGCGCGCCGGCATGCAAGAGGGTATAGACTAGAGGATGGATATAGCGGCCGTCCTGTTGCGGCACCAGCAGGATGGCATCGGCGATGTCGAGCGCGGCCAGGAAGGCGTTGGGGTCGCCCGGCGCAAGAAATATGCAGCGGCCGGCAATATCGAGATTGGCGGCCATTTTTTCCGCCTGCTCACATGATGCCCCATTAAAGTAAAAGGCGGTGCCCGGCAAGGCGTCGATAACCTTGCGGGCCGCCAAGAGCAGGTTCCGATAACCGATCGCATCTCCGGGAAGCACGCTGCAAACTACGACCGGATTGGGTCGTTTTTCAAAAGATGCGAACAGGGTGGATGTGTCGCTTCCCCGGCGGGCATAGAGCGACTGCATGGGAACATCTTCGAGCTGCACAACCGCCGCGTCCTTGTCTATGCCGCATAAGTCGGCTGTCAGGGCTGAGCAGGATGAAAAAATGATTTCAGCGCGTTCCATCACCTTGGCTTCCATCCGCTGGAAATGGTTCGGAAAAAGTTTCCAAAGTTTGGGAGCGCCCGCGCCGGCCTTGCCGGAAAAACACCGGGAGGCGTCGTAGACAAGCGGAATCTTTTTCCAGCGGCAGAGTCGGGCCGCGAAAAACACGGATTCATCGACGGCATGGATCGCATCGTACGAAACACGCCCTGCCGCCCTCATGGCTGCCGTGCGAATCTTCCCCCGGCCAAACAAGTTTTCCCCACCGCCGCCCAGCACGCGAATATGCGGATGGTCGGGAAGGTCGCTATGCGGTGAAAGCAGATCGACACGATGGCCGGCATCCGCCAAGGCGCGCACCATGGCCACTGCGCGCACGCCCTCGCCGTGCAATGAAAGCTGTGCGTATGAGATGAATAGAATATTCATAACCACAAGGGAGGAAATCGCTGCTATTGCTTCGGTTTTAGCAATTCGTTCTCTTTAAGATCCATCGAACCACTTGGCATTTCCAGCTTCGGCCCGATCTCCGGCTTCGGGGATTGCGCGGCATCAATGTTTTGCGCCATTTTTTCGAGCCATTGCCGGAACTCTTCGCCACCGATGCGGTCTGTGAACGCCTGGAAGTTGCGATCCTCGCGCACCGGATCGAGCAGCGGATCCTGCATCCACCCCATCACAATTTTTTCGCCGAACAGCTGGGCGGCACGTCCAAGGGTTTGGACGGTTTCCTGGCTGAGCTGGAGCTGGGCATTGCAGATGGCGATCTGCTTGTAGTACGCTTGATTCCTGTAGTTGTTTTCGCGCAGCTTGTTCAGCGCAACCAGTGCCTTGGCATATTGACCAATCTGCATATAGGTCGAGGCCTGCCGCTCCAAGGCCTGGATATCTTTAGGCGCATCGCGCAGTACACGACCATAGACTTCGGCGGCTTCCGCAAAATTCCCCTGGTCATAGAGCGCGTTGGCTAGATAGCGCTGAATATCGGCATCATTGAGGTTTTCGTCGAGATACCACTCGGCCATGGACTGCACTGCTTCATGGTCGCCAAACGCATCCAGCGCCTGAATCAGACTCTTTTTAACATCCTCGCGCGAAGGATCGACACTCAGCAGGCGAATATAGGAATTAACGGCCTCTACATAGTCTTTCTTTGCATAGTAGAGCCGCCCCAGACGTTCCAGGGCACCACTATGAGCAGGGTCTTGCCGCAATGCATTCTGGCATTGCTCGATGGCCTGGTCGTAGATATTCCGCTGCAACAGGGCATCCGCCGAGCGTACGAGACGGTCGGCATCCTTCCATTTCTGGATGCGCTTCACAAACTGTTCGCGCGCGTCCTGATCTTGGATATTGAAGTCTTCGACCATCGCAACCTCCTGCAACACCGGCGATTTTTCCGTATCCGCATGTTCGAGCCAGATGCTTTCCTCGTACAGGCTGATGCCTTTGCGCAGCATAAAGAATGCGATCACCAGCAACAGGATCATGATCACCGATTTCAGGATCGCCATCAGTGCCATTTTTTCGCGCGGATCCATCTTTTCCGGGCCTCTCCCGGATACCGCCTGATGGCGACCCGTTTTTCGCACGCTGTGCGCAGCGGAGGTCCTGCTGTCGTCAAAAAGCGGCTTTTCTGTCGGACTAGAGGAATAGAACTCGGTATTGGAGGCCAATGGATCGAATCCACCCGTCGCACGCACCGACCCAGTTTTTCTGTGTGTTTTTCTCATAAGGCTGAAAGTACCGGTTTATTCCCCCACCCATCGGGGCATCATTCCATCAACAAAAGGTTGCAGTATTAGGTGCGGAAGGTTAAGTGTCAAGTGTTGCTCCGAACAGGTGAAATTTAAATCAGCAGGCATTTTATGACGACATTTATTACATTATTCGTGACCGCACTGGTGCTAGTGGGCGTTCCGCTAGGTATTTTGGCAACGATCAATGGGCTTCGCAAGAAACAGCCCGGCTGCTCAGGAAACCATGATTGCGTGGTCTACAAGGGCGAGCGGATCACCTGTCCTTCGTGCGACTTGCGCGAATACAAGGCCGCCAAGCTCGCCGCGCAAAAACAATAGCAGTCAATCCCGGGTCGATACCAATGGGAGCATCCGAAGGGTGGCTCCCTTTTTTATACCTTGCGACAGGCGCCGCAGACACCAAACACAACAATCCGATGCGTACGTTCTTTGAAGTTGTGGAGAGAGCATGCCTGGGTAATGCGTTGGATCAACTTATCATCTGAAAACTCAATGAACTCACCGCACACATCGCATATCATATGTTCATGAACAGGGTGGTTGAAGGTATGCTCGTAGTGGGCGTGCACGTCGGTATCGCGGATGACCCGCACAAATCCCGCCTCCTCCATCAGCGCGAGCGTCCGGTAGACTGTTCCGCGGCTGACATGGTTCGGCCCGCTTGAAAGCTCGGAGGCCAGATCGTCCGCACAGAAATGGTCGTGGCGCGCAAACACCTGGGCAAGCACGATCTTTCGTGCCTGGGTGACTCTCGCCTGCTTTTTCTTGAGGAACGAGACAAACAACGGCCAAGCCTCTTCCACCGACTGCTGCACTTCCTCCGCTAGTTCCGTTCCTTGCTGCATTTTGCTCATGATCGTGCCGCCGTCCTTTGTTTGAATTGAATCTATATATAAACAACTGTATGCCGCATAATTATGACTGCAATCAAGAAATTTGCTGTTATATTCCGTCTTTTTATGTGACAAACACCCAATTAACAAAGGAGACCCATTATGGCACATGTTATTTCAAGCGAGTGTATTTCCTGCGGCGCATGCGAATCCACTTGCCCGGTGGAAGCCATCAGCCAAGGCGACGACCAGTTCGTAATCAATGCAAATACCTGCACCGATTGCGGAGCCTGCGCCGATTCCTGCCCGGTTGACGCCATTTCCGCCGGCTAGGTAAAACAACACCAAGCAGCAAAGAAGCGACCCATGATGCGGTCGCTTTTTTTGTGTCTGCGCAGGGAGGAATTCCAACCGTAAAAGACGGTCTCTAGCGCATCCATTGCCTGCGGCGATAGGCGCCGGGGGCCATTCCATAGCGGGCTTTAAAACGGCGCGCAAAATGATACGGGGCGGAAAAGCCGCAACGATAGGAAATCTCGGCAACATTCAGTCCGGTATCCACCAGCAGGCGCGTGCCGTGCTCGGTGCGCACATCCCAAAGATAATTCACAGGAGTGGTCTTTAAATGCACTTTAAACAGCCGGATCAAATGGGTCGGAGTAATGCAGGCAGCCCGCGCCATTTGGGTTAAATCCAACGGGGATCCAAACTTCTCATCAATCAGTCTTTTGGCCCGCAGAACGGATTCGGGAAGCGGTGCCAGTTGCTCAGGATATCCGGCTATATTGAAAAACTCATAAAACAGCAGATACGCTATCTGGTCATAGAGATTGAGAGCCGGGCGATCAGTTCGGGCGCCCAATGTCTTGGCCCAGTCGGTTAGTTCGTGGATTTTTCCAGACATTGGGAAAACGGTGGTCAGCTTCTGATAATCGACTTGCTGTTTTTCCGACAGCTCTACATCCAAAGCCGAACAATACCCGTGATGCGTCTTTTCATTTTGGGCGAAGCGGAATAATTCAACATGATCGGGCAATAGCAATGTAATCTCGCCCGGCCCGACCAAACGAACCATCCCGTCCACCGAAACACTGGCATGCCCGCTGTACACATAGAAAAGCTGGAGCGAGGTTTGCACGCGCGGTCCGAGCGAGCCTTGTTCATTATAAACAAAATCATCCACCCGAAAGCCGCTTATTATATCTGCTATGTTCATTTGGTACTATTATTCGCAAATTGCAGATGTTGCCAGCCCAATTATCGAACGCGTACATTTAACTCAATTAAACAGAAGGACTCTATGAACGATCAGCGAATCAAGTGGTACCGGGTTTCCGTTGAAAAAGAAAAGCTCACCGAACTTAAACAACGCAGCGATTGGCGCGGATTCCTACAGTGCGGATCCCTGTTGTTGCTGGGTGCGCTCACGGGCTACGGATGTTATACGGCTTATCAGACCGGCGACTGGCGCTGGATTATTGCAGCCTTCTTTGTGCACGGCACCTTGATTTCTTTTTTCGGGCCGCCCGCGGCCATTCATGAGCTTTCGCACGGAACGTCGTTCAAAACCAAATTTTGGAACGAATTTTTCATCCGAATTTTCAGCTTTCTCAGCTGGACCAACTTTGTCTTCTTCCGCACCAGCCATCCCCTGCACCATCAGCTGACGCTGCACAAAGGCCGCGACCTCGAAATCGTGCTGCCGCTGCAGGTCCGCCCCATCGATGTGCTTTACTGGCTGACGTTCAATCCATTCTACGCCTTCCAGCAACTGAAAACCCATCTGCGCCACAGTCGCGGCATCGTGCAAGGTGAATGGGAAGAGCGAATTTTCCCGGCGAGCGATCCTAAAAACCGCCAAGCGTTGTTCAATTGGGCTAGACTGCTGGTGATCGGGCACCTCGTGCTCGCAACAATCTTTGCCGCCACGGGCCATTGGATTCTGATTCCGATCATCCAATTCCCGTTTTACGCCAGCTGGCTCGCCAATCTGGTCGGCTTTCCGCAGCACGCCGGGCTGAAGTCCGACATCGACGACTTCCGCTACCTCTGCCGCACCATGCGGCTCGGTCCGGTTCCGGCCTACCTCTACTGGAACATGAACTACCACACCGAACACCACATGTATCCCGCCGTGCCCTTCTGGAAGCTTCCGGAACTTCATCGCCTGATCCAGCACGACATGCCGGTGCCGAACAAGGGACTGCGCTCCGCGTGGAAGGAAATCCTGCTGATTCAGAAACGGAAAAAAACAGAACCGGACTACACCTTCGATCAGTTCGAACGAAAATAACGAGGAAAAGAAAATGACCAGCAAAGAACGGATTTTTAAACAACTCGCCGGTGAACCGGTCGACCACATCCCGCTGATCGGCGGCTGGGTGCTCGGCGCGAAAAACATTGCAGAGATCGCCGGAATCAGCGTAGCGCAGTATCAGACCGATCCGCTCGGCGGCGTCCACGCCGCCAACCGCGTGCTCGGCTGCGACGGCCTCGTTCCTCCGGCCATTCCCAGCCCGACCGATCTCGATGAAAACCACCAAGGTGAAGTCCGGGAAGAAAGCTTCAAAGGGGTCGAAGCCGAAGACCTGCTGGCCTACGCCGAAAAAATTCCAGACACCGAAGAGCAGGTGCTGGCCGAACGCTTCAATGAAAAGAAGGCGCAAGCCGACATTGCCGCCATGTACGACATGCACCTGCGGAACACCAAAGGCTTCACCTTGATTCCCAACGACTGGGGTATTTCCGCCAACTTCACCCTCTTCGCCATCTATGGCTACCAGGCCTTTCTCGAAGCCACCGCCTTCTATCCCGAAGCCGTCGAAAAAATATTCTGGGAATCCGCCGTCATCGCCCGCCGTCAGAATTTTTACCACATCGACATGATCAAGAAACACGACCTGCCGCGCATGATGTTCACCGGCCACGACATCTGCAACCAGATCGGGCCGATGTGTTCGCCGAAATACCTAAAGGAAAGCTACTGGCCGCACTCCAAATATGCCCTTGAGCCGTTCGTCAAAGAAGGCATCCGGCTGATCCACCACTGCGACGGCAACGTCATGCCGATCATCGACGACATGATCGACGTCGGCTACACCGGCTTCCAGGGATTCCAGTACGAGTGCGGCGTCGACCCGTACAACCTCGCCGCGCGGCGCGGCATCAACGGCGAGCACATGCTCTTCATGGCCGGACTCTCCGTCACCCGCACCCTGCCCTTCGGCACGGTCGAGGAAGTGAAGGACGAAATCGAATACTGCATGGACTACACCGACGGCGGCAAAGGCCTTTTCCTCTTCACCAGTAACGTCGTCGGCATCGAAGTACCGACGATCAATTTAAAAACCGCCTACCACCACGCGGCCTCCATCAACCCTGAAACCTGGATCGCGAAAAAACGCGAATGGCCATGGTCGTTGCGCGAATCAAAAACGTTGTTGAGATAACGTCCTTCGCCGGGTTTTTTCCAAGCCTTGGACTTTTTCGGATCGCAGAGCCTGTAAACGAGCCGGTCAAGACTCTTCCCCAGAACTACGTTCCATCCGTCGGCGATTTTCCGGCAGTTCTTTGTAGTTCGTGCGGGTTGAAATCTTGCGTCCGCTCTTTTTCTCCAGCTCTTTGCGTGCGTTTCCAGCCACCTTGCCTCCGGCACGGGCCGCCTTGCGGTTTTCAGGAAACCCTTCCGCATCCGTATTGCGGGCGATTTCCGTGGTGGAGGCTTCTCCCAACATGGTGAAAATCAGCTCCAGATCGGTCATATGGTCGCGCAGGTTGTCGCCGGTGTGGCTCAGCGCCTTGAAGTCGCGGTATTCCGTTGGAGTCATCCCGAAGGTCGCCTTGCTGATTTCCGCAGTTAAAATGGAGTATTCCACCTGTTCCTTCACCCCGCGCTTTTTCCACTCATCGGTCAGCTCATCGCGCACGGCAATGCCGCGCATCCGTTTTTCGATCCACGCCTCGGAATAGCCCTTCTGCCGGTAAATCTCCCTCATCCGCCGGGCGGCCCGTTCGGGATTTTCGATTTCCTGCAACCGTTCATAGCCGACCTTCGCCAGCCAGCGCTTGAACGGCTCGGCCTTCGGCGACGGAACCGACTGGATCAGGCGCAGAAGTTGCTCCGCATCAGCGACATCAGTCAATCGCTGTTTGCCGTCTGCTGCCGTCATTTTGAAAGCGTGACAATTCGTCACGGTTTCATTGCCCTCTTTTTTGAGTCGTTCTTTGAGCTTTCGCCAATAGGCGCCGGGATTCACGCTGTCGGTTAGTACACCGACCACATCCACGATTGCGAAATACCATTTCTGAGCGGCCTCGTTCCAGACCCGCCGCACCTGCTTTTCTTCGAATAAAACCGGATTGTTCACTCTTTTCTCCCTGTCTTTCCAAACTTTTGAAGCTGAACCACTAATTTACGCGACTCGGTTCAATCACTGTCCCCTGGCTTCTGTCCTCCGACCTCAGGGTTTGCCTTCCACAATTCCGGCTTGCCTTGCTCCCGTTGCACCCCAGCGATTCTTCCAAACAGTGGAAAGTTCTCTACAGTATTTTTCCAAAGGTTGGAAGCGCAGGGAACCGTTTTTCCAAGCCGGTAAATTTTTACATTCAAGCAAGGAACGCCTATCAAAGAAAAAGGGACGGCGCGATGCCGTCCCTTTCATGCTCCAAGGATTTGAAATCCTAGTAGCGGTAATGCTCCGGCTTGAACGGGCCGCTCTGGGAGATGCCTAGATAGGCCGCCTGCTTCCGGGTCAGCGTGTCGAGTTTGACGCCGATCTTGGCGAGGTGCAGACGGGCCACTTCCTCGTCGAGGAACTTCGGCAACGTATAGACGCCGATCGGATACTTGCCCGGGTTGCAGTAGAGTTCCATCTGCGCCAGCACCTGGTTGGTGAAGCTGTTGGACATCACGAAACTCGGGTGGCCGGTGGCGCAGCCCAGGTTTACCAGACGACCTTCCGCCAGCAGAATGATGCTGCTGCCGTTCGGATAGGTGATCTTGTCGACCTGCGGCTTGATGTTGGTCCACTTGTACTTCTTCATCTTCTCGACCTGAATTTCGGAGTCGAAGTGGCCGATGTTGCAGACGATGGCCATGTCCTTCATCTGCTTCATGTGGCGTTCGGTGATGACATCGCAGCAACCGGTGGTGGTTACGAAAATATCGCCAATCAGGCAGGCATCATCCAGGTTCATCACGGCAAAGCCTTCCATCGCGGCCTGCAACGCGCAGATCGGATCGATTTCGGTCACGACCACGCGGGCGCCCTGCCCCTTGAGTGACTGGGCGCAGCCTTTACCGACATCGCCGTAGCCCGCCACCACCGCCACCTTGCCGGAAAGCATGACGTCGGTTGCGCGCATAATGCTGTCGACCAGCGAGTGGCGGCAGCCGTAGAGGTTGTCGAACTTGGACTTGGTAACCGAGTCGTTGACGTTGAACGCCGGGAAGAGCAGTTCGCCCTTGGCCGCCAATTGGTAGAGACGGTGGACGCCTGTAGTGGTTTCTTCGCTGACGCCAAGGATGCCCTTCGCAATGCGCGAAAAACGGGTGGGATCTTTTTTGAGCGCCTTCTTGAGCTGGGCATAGAGCACGCCTTCTTCAACGCTGCCCGGTTTCTTGTCGAGGATCGTCGGATCCTTTTCGGCCTTCACGCCCAGCTGGACAAACATGGTGGCGTCGCCGCCGTCGTCGAGGATCAGGTTTGGTCCGGTGCCGTTGCCCCAATCGAGGATACGGTCGGTGTAGTCCCAGTACTCTTCAAGCGTTTCGCCCTTTTTCGCGAACACCGGCGTGCCGGTCTTGGCAATGGCCGCCGCCGCGTGGTCCTGCGTCGAGAAAATATTGCAGCTCGCCCAGCGCACCTTGGCACCCAGCTGCTGAAGCGTTTCAATCAGCATTGCCGTCTGGATCGTCATATGCAGCGACCCTGTGATCCGCGCACCCTTGAGCGGCTTTTCTTTCCCGTATTTTTCGCGCAGCGCCATTAGCCCCGGCATTTCATATTCGGCCAATTCCATTTCCTTGCGGCCAAACTCGGCCAACGAGAGATCGGCGATCACATAGTCGTTTGTTTGTTTTGCGGATTTTTTCCTAGCAGCCATAACCTTACTCCTTTTTGTATTTAAATTATTCCTTGATACCAACAACCATTAAAACCGACAGATCGGGCGTCGCACCCGGCAGCGAATCAACCACGAGCGGCTTGAGTCCGGCCTGCTTGAGCCACTCCCTGATTTCGAGCGGATCGAAGCCGAGCCACTGGTCGGCCCACTCCTCGCGCGCCCATTCGTGCTCGTGGCGGACCAGGTCGAGGATGACCAGCTGACCGCCCTGCTTCAAGGCCGCCGCCGCCGACCGGAGCACCTCCTCGGGGAACGAGGCATGGTGCAACGACTGGCTCAAAAACACCGCATCAAGATCCAGCCCGGCCATATCGAGCCGTTCTAAGATTCCTTTGCGCAGCTCGATGCGATCCGAAACACCCTGCTCCGTCGCCTTTTCCTCAACCAGTTTGAGCATCTTTTCCGACTGGTCGAACGCAACGACCTTCTCGGCAAAACACGCCAGCAACAACGTCAAATGCCCCTCGCCGCAACCCAGATCGGCCACCTTCTTGCCGGCAAATCCCGCAGCCAACGCCGCAGCCAATGCCTGCCAACCGCCGCCCGGTTCGGTGAGCGAACCGTAGCGCCCGGCAATCTCGTCGAAAAATTCACGGCTTCTTTTGCGGCGCAGCTCCAAAACCCGGTCGACCGCCGTCGCATCGCGGTTGGCCACCGACATTTCCTTTAGCCGTTCGTTGAGGATCTGCGCGAAAGCGGCATCGCGAAAGAGCGGCCCGCGGTTGTAGAAAACCGAAGTTCCATCGCGCCGCGACTCCACCAAACCGGCTTCCCGCATCGGTTTAAGGTGGCGGCTGACGGTCGATTGCGGCATTTCCAGGGCCTGAACCAGCTCGGCTACGGAAAGTTCCGCTTGGTCGATCGACCGCAGAATCCGCAAGCGCCCCTCGTCCGCCAATGCCTTGAAAATGTCGAGAATATCATTCATCATCCATATATCCGAATTTCCGGATAAAAGGATATTTACACGGCCCTGTCAACGCCCATGACGGAAAATCAACGATTTGCACTTGTTTTTGAGCACATAACGCCCAACCCTGTCGGATCTATCAATTTTTAAGGTTTGCTTCATGAAAATGGTTAACAACGCAATTTCCATCGGGTCGGTTTTGGGCATCCCCATTCGGCTGCACATCTCGCTGCTGATCGCCGTCGTTCTGGTATCGCTTTTTACCGGTGCAGGGTTGCTGACGATCCTGATTCTGGCGGTCGGGATCTTCGGTAGCGTGGCTCTCCACGAACTCGGCCATTCCATCGTGGCCCGTGCCAAAGGCGGCTATATCCACGAGATCGTCCTCTACCCTTTTGGCGGGGCCGCCAAGATCTCCAATATTCCTTCCCGCCCAGTGGACGAAATCATGGTGGCGCTCGCAGGCCCGGCAGTCAGTCTGGCGCTGGCGCTGCTCTTCAGGCAGATCGAGCTGCTGCGCTTTCTAGGATATCTGAATGGCATGCTCTTTTTCTTCAACGTGCTGCCCGTATTCCCGATGGATGGCGGGCGCGTGCTCCGCGCCGCCCTGACGATCAAAAAAGGCCGCGTGGAGGCCACCCGCATCGCGGCAACGGTAGGCAAATATTTTTGTGGCCTGTTTGTACTCGTCGGGCTGTTCGGCTTTCGCGGCCAGCTCTTCGGCATCATCGGCCCCTACGAACCCAACTTCATGCTCGCCTTCATCGGCTTCTATATCTACCGCGCCGGGCAGATGGAATACCGGATGGTGATGCTGGAGCACTCGGTCGGAAACCGCTACGCCGGAATCCGGGAGGAGCAGATTGAGGTCGAGGTAAGTCCGCCTCCCTATGCCCAGAGCGAAAGAGGACCGGGTGCGTTCAAGCAGAAGCTTCGCGATCTATTCCGCCGCTGATGTGGCGGTATGAATGTGCGAGCTCGGCTCGTAGATCGCGTTCCGGTCCGAATTCTTGCGCGCGGCGTACTCCACATACCAGAATTGCCACAGGGCGATCAGGGACAGCAGTACAACAAAAAGGATCAGTAATCCCCACCAGAAGTTCTTTTCGTTGTCCGGCTTCCGAAACAAATGCAGTAGACGGCGGAACCCCGAGTTCTTTTTACGGCGGCGGCGCTCATGTACATCGAACGTCCGCTTTGACGAAGAACGGCGGCGGCGACTCACTTTCCGGAAACGGGGATCGTCCGAAGTCATCTGCGCCTGTTCACGGCTTTTATAAATATCGGTCTTGGACATGCTTGGTTCCGTTCTGAAAATGATCGTGTGACGGTAGCCAAATTTATCAGGAACGTCCAACACTAATCGTATCCAGCAGTTGCACAGTCTTTTGGATCATCCCGCGGTTGTCCGCCACCACGCGCGCGGCGCGCTCACCAAGCGCGGCGCGGGCGGTTCCATCGGCCAAAAGCCCCTCGATCGCCGTTTCCAGGGATTGGATATCCTCCACCTGGACGAGGGCCTTTTCCTGAATAAAGACGGGCATCACGGACGGAAAGTTTTCCATATGGGGCCCCACCACAACCGCCTTGCCGCACAGGGCCGGTTCGATCGGATTTTGTCCGCCGTGTTCGAGCAGGCTCTTGCCAACAAAAATGATGTCGGCGACGGAATAGAAGTGGCCCAGCTCGCCGGTGGTGTCGACAAACAACACGTCCGGTGAGCCTTCCCCCGAAAACGTACCGAGCTGGCTTCGGCGCTGGAACGCGAGGCCGTGCGCACCTAGGCACTGGACAATGTCTTCGGCCCGTTCGACGTGCCGCGGCACCAGAACGAGAAATAGTTCGGGATGGCGCGGACGCAGTTTTTTATAGAGTTCGCACAGGACGGATTCCTCGCCCGGCCACGTCGAACCGCCCAGCAATACGACGCGATCTTCCGCGATGCCGATAGTGCGCATAACCTCCTGCGCGACCTGTTCGCCGGCTGGATTGCGCTCGGCTACATCGAATTTTACGGTTCCCATGATGTGCACGTTGGCGGGCGGTGCGCCGATGCCGATCATCCGCTCGGCGTCGATCTCGCCCTGAACGCAGATCGGATCGATACGCCGCAGCACGTCGGCCGTCAGTGACTTCAACTTGCGGTAGCCCTTGAACGACCGCTCCGACATACGTCCATTGATAAGCGATACGGGAATGCCCTGCTTGTCCGCCAACCGGATCAAGTTCGGCCAGAACTCCCCTTCGACGAGAATCAGCCGAACCGGGTTCACAATCCGCAGCACCTTGCGGATGATAACGGGAAGATCGACCGGAAAATAGAAAAGCACGTCGCGCGGATCGATCTCCTTGAGGCCTATCGCATGCCCGGTCGAAGTGGTGGTGCTAAGCGCAAAAAACGTGTCGGGATGCGCCGCGCGATAAGCCTTGATGAAGCTTAGCGCCACGTAGATTTCGCCGACGCTCACGGCATGCACCCACACGCGGGGATGCTCGCGCAGCTGCGCCTTGGTATTATGCCCGAAATGGCCGACGCGCTGCTCGAAGTGCTGGAAATATCCGCCACGCTTCAACATGCGCCGCAGGAACTTCGGCAGCATGATCAGGAAGACGACCGGGAAAAGCAGGTTGTAGACGATCCAAAGCATGAAACAAACCTAAATAAACGTCCTAAAATTTCGAGAGGGAGCCAATCTCTTCCTTTTTTGGTGTCACCTTTTGTGCCACATCCCTCTTACCGAATCAAAACACCCATCAACTGGAAAAGGAAACAAATGACTGCGAAGATACCTTACAGGCTTCAGCGAGGCAAAACGTAAAGCCTTCGAATTAGCTGATGAACAAGAAACCCGCTTCGAAGCCCTCCATGCCGCAGATGCGGAAAGCAAGTCTCGCCGGTACAGCGCGCCTCGATTAACCCACTGAAGAACCGGTGCGCAGAGATATCACGTCGTCATCTCTGAAAGCTTAGGCTTCGATTGGGAACCCTAGAGTAGAAGCCAACATATCGGTTGTATTTGTTTTTGAAATCGCTAGGAGTAATCTTCATCACTTTTTTAAACTGGCGGGAGAAAAAGCCACTACTCTGAAAGCCGCAGTCGAAAGCGATCTCTGTAATGTTTTTGTCTGAGGTTTCCAGTAGTTCCACGGCTTTCATGATGCGCAGACGGAGCAAATACGCGCCCGGAGTTTGCTGTGTTATTTTTGAGAAATTGCTGAAAAGCGAACGGCGAGACATGTGGGCTCTCTTTGCCAGTTCGTTGATATTGATCGGCTCCGTGTAATGCTGTTCAAGATAACTGAGTGCATTGGCCAGTTGCAGCACTTTCCTTGCATCGGGCGCGTCGGTTTCGCCGTAAAAACGAGAAAGAAGGGTGAGCAGCAGCAAAAATCCCCCGCTAACCGCCAGTTTGTATCCTGGTCTTTCCTGTCTTAACTCCATTTCCATTACATCCGTTAGTGCTTTAACCTTTATCATCTGGTCGGGTGTAAGGGTCAGGTGGTGTTTACACGACTGCTGTGACCTCAACGTCGGTTCTATGGCAAACAATGCCTGATATCCAGGCATCACTCCGGGATCTAATCGATCCAGTTCGACGACTTGAGGAGCATAGGAAACATTGATCAGAGTTAAATTATGCGTATCCAAATAGGCGTGAGGGCAACCCGCATGCAGCACGAAAACATCACCCGCATGGAAGTGAAAGGATTGGTTTCGTATCTTTGTTGTTCCGGATCCATGGATAATGATGGCGATTTCCGAAAAATCATGGGTATGGGTTGGATAATTACCGTGCTCGATCCATGAGCATACATTCAACGGGAAATCGACGTTTTTGAACGAGGTAAGCTGCATTAATTTTTTCATGCAAATATCGTATCATATTAATCCCCTTTCACAAGTTCAGTGCTGCACTATCGTGTCTGTTTTTAGCACTCGTGATGTAGCTTCCCCCGATTATGGCGCTATATTCAAGCCTATGAAAGTAGAGCGAAGGGAAACCGTGTAAGGAATCGGCGTGGTGCCTATCTGTTTAGGAAAAACACAAAAGGAAGTCAGTTTATGAATAAAATGAGCAAGTTTTTTATAGCGGTCTCGCTAATGATGGTGGCTGTAAATGGGCAGGCAACCGTCGTGGCATGGAACAATGATTTTAGTGGGGCCATTAACGCCAATTTTACAACCTTTACCGCGGGTGCCGGGGCTTTGGTTTCGCAATCTGGCGATCAAATGGTTTTAAATACCGGCGGGGCGACTGGAGCCCGGCAAGGCGCAGTCAATACGTTAACGGATGAGACGGGGACGCTTACCCAATTTAATAGTGCTCCGCTTTATAATTTTTACGATCACCAGGTCAAAGTTCGCTTTGATATAGCCTCAATGACCGGAACGCCTGGTGCAGGGCGGAACGTGTTCTACTTCACCGTTGGCAATGACAGCGCCGGCAACTATATGCCGTCGACCAGTCTGCTGGATAATGGAGTGAGTATTTCTCTTGAGCAGGTATCTACAGGATGGAGACTTACCAGTCTTTCGTATAGTAACGCGACATATATAGCGGGAACGGGCGGAGTGATTGCCAATATAAGCGGAGCTCCGACAGCACTTGTCTACACGCTTGATGGAACCCAAGTGGCCATAAGCCTTGAAGGAGCAGCGATTAGCTCAATAGGCAGCGCAGGAAGCGGAACAGTGGGCGGTACTGCATTAACCAGTTCAGTTGCGGATATTTCAGCGAACATTTCCGATTATCATCTGGCGTTTGGTGCCTACAATTATGGCGCTGTCACAGCAGGTACAGTGGTAACGCTGGATTCTTTTATCGCAGAAGCTATTCCTGAGCCGTCCACCTTGGGGCTATTGGTGGTGGTGAGTTCAGTTGCAATTCTAGGATTTCGCAACAACATCTGCATGTAGATTATAATGCGCAAGCATCCCTTGTACGATTCTGACAGCGGGGTTTTGTGTGCAGCAATAGACGGCAGATCCCTGATGGTACTTTTCTACCTGGTGTTATTCGTTTTCCTGATAGAAGTACTGCCAGCAATATAGGGTTTTATTATGGCGATTGTGGTGCGTACCCACTGATACTTCCATCGACGGTATTTTATATGAATCAACCAATTAAGCTAAGGTGCAACGGGGCGGAAGTTGACGATGGGGCACACTGCTGTATCAAACCGAGAACAGGCAGAGTTGTGATCCTGTGGTTGATGTTGACGTTGACAGCTTCTCCAAACGTCTCACAAATGCATATTCCAAAAATAGGCGTTGATACGGCCGGAACATATCTGACTCGAAATAAGGAATATGGTGGATTGGGCTGGGAATTCCCTGCATTCCGTGCAGCGCTGGATGATCTAGGGGCTGAGTTTTTGGTTGATCACTATCTAGAGATCCGCACCGGGGGTTCGTATGAGCAGAATCAGAAAGAGACTGTAGAGGATATTAAAGCATTGGCTGCATATCTCAAAGCGGACGGAAAAGAGTATATCTGGAATCTTGAGGACGCGAACTTTCGGATTTCCCGCGAGTATGTTCCCGGACAAAACCTTTATGAGCCCGAACCCGGACTCCATTATCTGAAGATTCCGGACGATTTGTTGCGAGAATTGCAGAAGACACCGGAAATTCTTGGTGTTTGCTATGATGAACTGGAGCATATGCAGTTAAGCAACAACCGGTTTACAATGACCTCTTCGGGCGATATACCTTCGATAGCCGATACATCCGGTCTGACTCTGGCAGAGGCGTATTCTCTGCTGGTGGAGAATCTGAAAAAACTGAAAACGCATTATGATGCGGTCGATAAGTTATGCATGGTTGAAAATGTTTGGCCGGTTATGCAGCATATATTTGCCCGTGCGGGCTGGACGCTCAGTCCAAAGCTGCTAAAGGAAAGCTGGATCCCGGTTCCGCTGGCGATGGTTTTGGGTGCCGCTGCGGAGTACGAGAAGACCGGTTGCGATGTGTGGCTGACTCCGGATCTGTGGTTCCGTGGCAATTATCCCGGACACAGTGTCGAAGAGTTGCGCAGCGCTCTTCTGGTCGGACACTGGGTCGGAGCGAGCCGGATATATGTTGAGAATCTTGATTATTCCAACCCGGTGGAGGGAAAGCATCATGCAGATGCCCATGATATTCAGGGTTCTCTTGTCTTTTTTACCGGAAAAGATAAGTATGAAACAACCCCGTACGGCGAAATTTTCAAATGGTACGCCCGCGACTACCGATCTAAACATCCGGTTCCGTACACATGGCGGGATGCGCGTTGTAAAGTTGCGATTATCCGTTTTCCCGACTCCTGCTGGGGCCAAAAGGGAAGTTATTTTCGGGATCGCCTGTTGGGATCCAAGATTGAACAGTCAACACTGGAAACGGAAGCCTGGTTTTCAATCTGGAACCAGCTTTCTCTCGGAACGATTCCTGAGGCGGGACTTTCCTTCCACTGCAAAGGTGTTAGCGGGGAAAAAGGACCGCGCTTCTTCTGCCCATCACCCCCTGTTCTTGTTTTTGACCACCGGGTGGGTGATGAAATTCCGGATTTTGATTTTCGCGGGGCAGAGGTGCTGTTTTTGACAGGGGTTCAAATATCACCAAAAACTCTATCAGCAGTTCAATCTTATGTCGAAAGAACCGGAGCAACAGCTGTTATGCTGAAGTCGCTGGCACCAGACGGATTCAAGTCGAGTACGCGGTTTTTCACGGTTGACTCATTCAAGGATCCCCGGGTGCATGACGTGTTGAAGCCGTTGCTGCCACCCGCAGATGAAATGCAATTTCTATTCGGGAAATATCAAATTATTTTCAAGGAGATTGATCGCGACCGGATCCAGGTTTTTCTGGACGGCAAACCAGTCAGCCCAATTATCAAACCAAACACCAATGCATCTTGTGGGCCGAACGGGGAGAGCTGACCGGATGCGATGTCCCTTGATCTTGATGAATGAGACCATCCCTGCCGTTGGGTGATAACCGTCGGCAAAGCGTTCTGGGAAACGGGTTCTATGAATAAGATTTACTTAACTTCAGCACTCCTGAGTGCGGCCATGACAGTTTGCGGATCAACGACAGTTCAGTCAGGAAACTGGAATAATAGCGCTGCATGGGACGATGGAGTTCCGTATTGGAATGACTCCGGAAGCGCGGTGAATGGCGGCTACGCCATTACCATTCCGAGTGGAACAGAAGCTTCGACAAGAGAGATAACGATTGGCGCGGGTTCCGACGGAACACTTGTTGTCGAAGGAGTCCTTCATGCGAAATGGGGCAATGCGACGTTGGGCGCATGGAACAGTGGAAATGCCAATGGAACCATGAAGGTTCTTGGAGGGACGGTCGGCGCTGCCACTAATCGTTTTCTTGTTAATATCGGCATGGCCGATGCCGACGGCATTAACAATAGGCATCAAGGAACCCTGCAGATCGGGGACGGAACTACAGGGGGGTATCTTTATGCGCGGGATATCAGGCTTTTCAATGCAACGAACATGCTGGGCACCTGCCGAATCGACGTACAGGGCGGAACGCTTGACGCTGCGGGTTATAACGTTGCCGTTGGCTACATGTCCGGCTCAGCGGCTACAGCGTTGATGGAGGTCGGCAGGAATGCGTCAGTAAAAGCAGGAACTCTGGTTCTTGGCAACGATACCTACGGCTCATCCGCAAGCTTGACCGTAAGCGGAAGTGAGGCCGCTGTTGATATTGCAGCGGATTTCAGCCTGCTTCAGAGCTCCGAATTGAATGTGGTTTTTGGTACCAATGGAATCAGCACGATAACAGCGAATAAGTTTTGGTTTAGCAATACGGCGGTCATGACTGTGATCGGCACAAGCGGCATCGCCACGGGACGATATGATCTGGTAACCGGACTGACCGGAGGCTCTGGAACAAACCTTAATTTTAATGTAAACGGATTTGGTGCCGGCTACACCGTTGACATCTGTACGGACACTTCCGGTGGAGCGCTGACCTACTATGCCGATGTTGCTACCGCATGGCACTTTGAAATGGGGGCCTGTGAACACCAACTTATGTGGCTGGAAGGCGGTGATCTGAACAAGCAAATGGAACATTTGGACGCGATGTTCTCCGCCGGGGCAAGATGGATCCGCCTCACTTTGCTTAAACCGTTCGGTCCTAATTTGATTTCCCATATCAAACACTGCAACGAACTGGGCATACAGGTTCTCATCCAGCTGGCAAGTCGACCGGAAATTTTTCCGCCGGGCACAGAACGCCGTCCGGGGAACCGGGGGGCTGGCGGTGTCGCATGGCCTTCCTACCGCCTGTCAGATCTGGATCTCACATTAAGCGAACAGTACCTGCGTGAATTTTGCACTCTCCTTCAAACCTCCAATGCTGTCGTATCAGCAATTGAACTTTTCAACGAAATTAATTGGAACGGCTTTAACGGCGACCTGCCCCTGGTCGATGGTGGACTGTGGATTGATGAGTCCACCCCGTGGGATGATCCTGTGTTTGTGAAATACCGGGAAGGAATTCTCAGAGTGGCGCAGCTGAGTAGAATAGTCAGAGATCTTGACGATGAATTTTTTAATGGGGCGGTAAAAATCATTACAGCAGGACAAGTTGGATACACAATAAACTCCAATTGGGTGGCAAGTGTACAGGGAGTGCTCGCATCTCCAGCTTTGACACTAAAACTAATAGAGGGATCCCTCCCCCAGCAGAGCAACGCGACGAATTATTTGCAGTATGTCGACGGTATTGGAATGCACCTTTATCCTGCTGTGGATATCGGTGCTCAAACAGCTGCCGTCACCGCGTATACCCAGATTGCAACTAATCTTGATCCTCTTCTGAGCATTTCCGGCGTTGGGACGACAAAACCTTACTGGATCACGGAGACTGGGTACGCCCGTTCTTCCTTCGGTTATAATGAAACAAACCGGCTTGCGCAGCTCTTGTATTTTCATGATGCATTGGCGCATTATGATCGCCCGAAGAGCGCAGTTGCCGCAACCTTCCTCTACTGTTTCAGCGCAGAGCTCGATCCGGCTCAGGCGGTTTGGGAAAACAGAACGTTTCTGAAATCCGCCGATATTTTCAAAATCCCTGCGACCGAAAATAAAGTTTGGGAGAGTTATCTGTTCGAAGCCTGGCAGGTTCAACACTTTGGTGGTCAGGCAAACAATGATCTCTTGGCCGGCGATACGGCTGATTTTGATGGTGATGGTGTCCTCAACCTCTATGAATATGCAACCGGAGGAGACCCTGCTGATCCAGGGAATACCGGATATGTGTTGAGGCTGGAACCCGGAGCTACGGGTTCCGTTTTTAGAGTTTTTTACGCGGCTCGCACAAACGACCCGCAGGTTGCCTGCGAACTGCAATGGAGCGACCACCTAATGCCATCGCCCGTCTGGAAACCGGTCTCAGGCACTGCTTCGTCCACAACCGGCACGCAGCTTGAATCCGGCATAGGGAAGTTCGCTTACGATGAAACGTCCCCGGCCTCCAATGGCTTTTTAAGACTCCATATTTCGCGCACAGAAACAATGCCCTAACCGCCACATGGCTTTTCTTCATCAGGCAGCGGTGTCGATGGGGCAGCACACGAAAACAACGGGAATAAAAAATGGAAAGAAGATCGTTTGTAAAAAGCGTTGCTGCCGGAACGGCAGCACTGCCCCTCGCATCCACGGGATTGGCGCAGAGCTCCGGATGGACGAAGGGACCCAATTTCCTAGTGATCTGTTGCGACCAGCTCCAGTCGTATTCCCTGGCCTGCAACGGCAACAAGGATGTGAAGACGCCGAACATCGACCGGCTGGCCCGGGACGGATGTTCTTTTCGCCGGGCTTATTGCAACAATTCGGTTTGCATGCCGGCGCGGTCGACCATGATCACGGGGCTGTATCCGCGCCAGCATGGTTGCATAACGAACGGGACGGTGCTCCCCGAATCGGTCCCGACGTTGCCGCAGGTACTGTCGCGCCATGGATATCGCACGCATTCGGTCGGCAAGTTGCATTTGCAGCCGTACAGCATGAAAGACTCTGCGGAATCCACGGAAGGCTGGTTGAGTGGTGAAATTACTTCTCTGCCAAAAAACTATTACGGTTTTCAGTCTTCGGATTTCCTGGGCGGACATGTCGGAGGTTGTTTTGGCGATTATGTAAACGAGCTCCGTAAGTCCCATCCGGGAGTCTATGAAAAGTATCAGAGGGAAAATGCAATCTGGCGTTCAGAGGGTAGCGACAAGACATGGAAACTGGATGTGCCTGCTGAATTGCATTACAATGCATGGGTTGCGGACAAAACGGTTCGGTTTCTGGAAACTCACAGCGAGGAATCGTTTTTTATCTGGTGTTCTTTTCCCGATCCGCATTTCCCGTTTGCCGCGTCCGAACCCTATGCCGATATGTATGACCCGGCGAAACTGGAAATTTGCCCGACCGCATTCGAAAAACTTGGCGAACTGGAAACCCTGCAGCGGCGCCGCGACTTTTTCGGCAAACTCTATGCGTTTGATGAGAAAACATTGCGCGAAATTACCGCCCAAACTTACGGAATGATTACTCATATCGATGACTGTGTCGGAAAAATCCTAGATGCAGTGCAGCGGAACGGACTGATGGAGAATACGATTGTTGTTTTCATTGCCGACCATGGCGAATATCTCGGCTCGCATCATTTGATAGAGAAAGCAGACTGGATGTACGAAGAGCTGACCCGTGTTCCGATGATCTGGCGGGTGCCGGATGCGGTTCACCCGGGGAAGGGCTCCGACAGTGTGGTCAGCCAGATCGATTTAGTGCCGACCATTCTGGACTACGCGGGTATTGCGATGGTGGAGCTTGATATGCGGAAGAATTTCAGCGCTCCGCCGCTTACGCTGCCCGGACGCTCCTTGAAGCCGCTGCTCTCCGGTGGATTCCCGCTAGAAGACAAACCGGCACTCCTTGAATATGATGAAGACTGGTACAAGAGCGGCTTCTATCGCCCGCGAACATTAATCGGATCCCAGTACAAACTGATTGTCTATCCAAACACCGGCGGCGGACAGTTGTTTGATCTCAAAACCGACCCGTATGAGCGAAAAAGCCTTTGGGATGATGCCAAGTATAACAGTATCAAGGCGGAGATGATGGAAGCCTTGCTGCGGGAAACCTCCAAATATGATCGTACGGATCAGCCACGGAGATGCGGATATTAAAAAAAAACGTGGGTGGCTGATTTAATCCAGCGCCCTCTATATCTTGTGTTTTTAGGGAGAAATATTCCAGCTCTTATACCAAGGGTGGCACCCACTTGAGCCAATCAGCCACCCACGAAAAAAAATGAGTTTTACGGCACACTGTGCCAATCAATTCGGAAAAGCTGCGGAGTCACCGGATCCAATATGTGTTGGGTGATGGATCCCGCGAGAACGACAAGACAAAGGAGAAAATGGTGAAAAGAAAAAGAGGAATAGTCACGGCGATACTGGTTGGTTTCTAAGACAACCAATGCACAATTGTACCTGTTTTTTGCACAGGTAGTGTATCTTTTGCATCTGTTGTTGGAACAATGTGTTGTAGTTGATCAGGCATAAAATAAGGAGAGCTGATATGAAGAAAATAATGATAATCGCGAGTATGCTGCTGGTGTCGGTAACAGCCGGATGGGCTGTGAACTTTTTTTTACCGGCATCCGGAGATTGGAATGTGAATACAAACTGGAATGACGGTCACGTTCCCGTAATAACGGACGTTGCACAGGTTAATCAGGGGAAAACCTGCACAATTCAAAGTGGAACGTACGGAGTGGTCTCCAAGCAGTTTATCGGAGCCGACAGTGACGGTACGATCAATGTTTATGGAGAGTTTTACTTCAATGCCACATTTGAGGGACTGGTGTTTGGATTGTATAATAACGGCGTCGGTCATGGTATGCTGAATGTTTATGACGGCGGTGTGGTTGGAACCAATACCACCGTTGCTACTGACCGCAGAAATGCATTTGTCGGATATACATCAACGTCTACAGTGAACAATAATCGAGGAACCGTGAATGTGTATTCAAACGGTGCGGTGTATCTCAAAGAGGTTTTTGTAAATTATGATACTGATAATACCGGTGTTAGTTCAATCAATATCCATGACGGCGGGCTGCTTGATGTCAGCTACAACCTTTGGCTCGGATATAATAGCGGTGCGGCGTCCAATGCTCAGGTCACCGTGTCTGGTGCCGGGCATCTTAAAGTCGGAAACTTAAATCTGGGCCGCTATAATGCGAGCCCCCTCGTTAATACCTTCGGCACGATGACGGTTAATGGAAGTCAGGTGAATGTTGAAATTTCCGGTAATTTGTCGGCACGCTCTCAATCAATTATGAATTTCAATTTTGATGACAACGGGATTGCCGCGGTGTCTGCCCTCAACTTTTTTCATGAAGGCTTCACCATGAACATCGTTGGTACGGAAAACGTCCCCAGGGGCGAATTTTGGGTGGTTCAGGGAACTCCCGGCGGCCCACAGGATCAATCTCCGACTTTCAACATCAGCGGGTTCAACCCCGGCAGCTCAAATGAAGTAGTCAAGGTGGTTGATTCA
>JAIPJC010000122.1 GCA_021734345.1 Kiritimatiellales bacterium
CGAGACGTAGTGGGACGGCACCCAAACCCAGTTCGACTGCGCATCCAGCCAGTAGCCGGACCGCCGGACATACAGGCCCTGGGACCAGTACATGCAGGGCGGCACCCAGATCATGTCCACGGATGGCGGGGAACCGACCGGTTCAATATCCCCGACCGGCGGCGGGGCCGGCAGATATTGGATGTCCCGAATGTTGGCCGGGGTCCAGAAACCCGCGATCCACTGCCATCCGCCGGAAACCTGCGCCCAGTATCCGGGCACCCAGGACATTTTGGGTGGAGGCACTCGCCAGCAGGCGCTGACCCAGATGTAGCCGTTCCGGTCTGCATCCCATGCCCAGTACCCCGGGATCCAGACAAACTGCTGGCCCTTGGGCTTCTCTGTCGGCGGAAGTTCCTCGATGTTGGGAGGCGGTTGCTGCGGGGCGATCAATCCTGCCTGGAGTTCCATGGGAACCGGTTCGGCAAAAGCCTCATGCACCGGGCCGCGGCTCAGAACCTCGGGTTGTTCTTCTGCCGGCGTTGCCGGTGGAGTGGCTTCCTGCGCGGCCAACCGATAGCTGCCTAGCGATGCCATTGCGAGGAGCGCAATGGCCCATGTTGCGGTACGCGAATGATGGGAATGCATAATCGACCCTCCGTGGGTTAGGTTTTAACTGCTTCGACCTGAATATCCGAATTCCGCTCGAACCGAGCTCGCTTATAACCAAAATAACGAAAAGTGGCGAATATAAAGCAACGGATCCAGCCACACTCCTTTTCTAAATAATGGTCAACTGGACGCTGCTTTCGATGACCCCTGTCTCGATGGCGTAGCGGGTGAGGCCCGCCGTGTCGTGGATGGAGAGTTTTTGCATCAAATGGTCGCGATGCTTTTCAACCGTTTTGATGCTGATGCCCAGCTCCCCCGCGATTTGCTTGTTGGCTTCTCCTTCGGCGATCAGTTGCAGCACTTCCGCCTCGCGCGGAGTCAGGAGGATCCCGGTCGTTTTGGCTTGGCCCTTTCGATCCAGATCGGTCTGCTGGCGGTGGTGGAGCCGTTTGGCAATGGAGGGGCTGAAAAAAGTATTCCCCTTTTCAATTTCCCGTATCGCATCGGACAACACGTGGGCGGAGGTCTGCTTGATGAGGAATCCCGACGCCCCCACCTCCGTTGCTTTTTCAACATAGGCATCGTCGCTGTGGGCGGAGAGGATGAGCACCTTGGTTTCCGGTGCGGCATCGAGAACCTGCCGGGTGGCTTCCAGGCCGTTGAGCTGCGGCATGGCAATATCCATGACGACGACGGCGGGATGGAGTTTCTTGACCAGCGCAACAGCCTTCCGTCCGGTGGAGGCTTCGCCGACGACTTCGATGTCGCTCTCTGCTTCCAGAATTTTCCGCAGGCCTTCCCTGACGATCTGGTGGTCTTCAGCCAGCAGCACGGTGATATGTTTTACAGGTTTCATGGGCGGGGTTGTTCCTTGTTGCGGGATTTTAATGGAATCTGGGCATGGATGGTTGTGCCGTTGCCCGGTGAAGATTCAATGGAGAACGTCCCGCCGACCATCTCCACCCGTTCCTTCATACCGAGCAGTCCGAGCCGGCCATGCTCATGGGTCCTGGATAACCGGTTTGCCTCGAACGATTGACCGTTGTCCTTGATTTGCATGTGAACGGCATTCGGGAGTTTCTTGATGAGCACGTCCACCCGGTTGGCGTGTGCGTGGCGGTGGACGTTGGCCAGCGCCTCCTGGGCGACGCGATAGAGCGCCGTGCGCTTTTCACTGCTCAGTTTTTCCACGCCCGAAAAAGCATTCAGCGTCACCCGGATGCCGGTTTCCTTCATGAAATTTTTCATGAAGGCGTGCAAAGCCGGGATCAACCCCAGATCGTCCAACACGGTTGGTCGCAGTTCCTGGGCAAACCGGTGCGCAATCTCCACCGACTTCTCCACCAGCCTTTGTGTTGTCGCGATCTTCTGCTGGAGTTCCTTGGGATTGCCCGTTGCTTCCCGGGACAGGGTTTCCAGATGGACATTGATGCCGATCAGCGTCTGGGTGATTTCATCATGCAGCTCGCGGCTGATGCGCTTGCGCTCTTCCTCCTGCACCAACAAAATCCGGCGCGACAGCATGCGCAACTGTTCCTGCATGTGGTGCGATTGCTCCAATAAAAGAAGGGTTTGCGTCTCGCTCTGCCGAAGCGCCTCTTCGACGGCCTGCCGCTGGACGATTTCCCAGCGCAGCTCCTGGTTTATAACCGTCATCGTTTCGAGGTGGCGTTGCGCCTCTTCCGCCTTTTTAAGGGTGGTGACGTCCGAAACCGCCACCCGGCACCATTTCTGCGGAGCATTGATGGAGAGGGCGAATGAACCGTGAAAGGAGACCCATAGCACGGCCCCGTCCGCTTTCAGCAGGGAGACCTCGCAGGACTGCCTTCCCGGTTGGGTAAAGACCTGTTCAAGGAAGGATAAAAAATCCAAACGCTTTTCTTTCGCCACAAAACGCGTCAGGCACTGGTTGATGAGCTGGGAGCGATCCACTCCGAGCAGGGCGGCACCGGTCAGGTTGGATTCGAGTATGCGACCTTGCGCATCCAGGGAAAAATAACCGGCCGGGGCGAAGTCGTAGAGGTCGAGGTATTTTTCCAGCAGCACCTCCATTTCATTCCGGGCGTTCTGGAGTTCGTCGTTTTGCATCTCCAGTTCGATCTGGTGGATCTGTAGTTCGTGGAGCAGGCGTTGCGTGTCGGCTTCCGTTCTTTCTCCTCCGGCTCCCGGCTTCTGCTTGTCCTGCCTCTTCCGCAACCGGGCTTCGGCGCGGCTGCGCAGCTCGGCGGCATTTTGCGAATCGTCTGGCTTCTTGTTCATGGGGTCAGGCCTTCGTTCGTGGTTTCCGCTGCGGCGGTTTCGGGGATTGGTCGGCAACGCACTTTTCCAAATCGGTCTGCTTCGCCCGCAGCTTCGCCTCCAGCGTCTTGGCCACCGTAATGTCCGCAAAAGTGATCACCACGCCATCGATCCGGTCGTCCAGCGTACGGTAGGGCATGATGCGCACGGAGAACCAGCGCCCGTCGCTGGCATCGATTTGCTTTTCAACGGGAACCAGCGTGCGCAAAACATTTTTCGCATCGGCGGACAGTTCCGGATAACGCAGGTACGAAGCCTGGTCGGTGATGGGGCGGCCGATATCGGAAGGGATGAGCTTGATGACTTTTGTCGCCTGGGGGGTGAACCGGCCGACATGGAGATCCTTGTCCAGAAAGAGGGTGGCGATGTCGGTGCTGTCGAGCAGGTTCTTCATGTCGTTGCCGACCCGCGAAAGCTCGTCCACCTTGGATTGCAGTTCGGCATTGACGGTCTGGAGCTCCTCGTTCAGCGACTGCATTTCCTCCTTCGAGGTCGTGAGTTCCTCGTTGGTGGACTGCAACTCCTCGTTGGTGGACTGCAGTTCCTCGTTGGTGGACCGGAACTCCTCCTGCGAAGTCTGCATCTCTTCGTGTACGACGCGCGCTTCGGCGCGGACTTGCGCGAGTTCGCGCTCCATATCCGCCTCCCGCGCGTTGCGGGCATGCGGTTTCGCCGATCGCGCCACTTCCTTGGCGTCCGGAGCCACGTCGGTGAAGACGCACATGACCAGGCTGTTCAACGGTCCGTCTTCTTCGAGCTGCTGCACCTTTATGTCCACGCACTGCGTTCCGCCGTTGGTTCCAACCTTCAATCCGTGGAGCACCACGGGGGATTTTTGCCGGAGTGCTTTATGGAAGGCCTCGGTCAGTTCGTAGCGCAGGCCTTCGCGGGCCATGGCAAAAAGGTTCCAGTTGGCTTTGCCGGCGGCCGGTTCCAGGTATTTGCCGGTGCGGCCGCTGATGTAGAAAATATCGCCCAGCTCGTTGGCCAGCACGGCCGGCGGGGCGTAGCGCTGCAAGACCAACTGGTCCGCCATGGACTGGAGGCTGGTCGAAGGGGAAGGGTGGGGGTGTTTCTCGGCACCGCCGGGCTGGATGGTTGTGAATGACGACGGAAACTCGACGGCCTGCCGCTCCACGACCGCCTCGGTGCGCCGGTAGAGGCGCGCCTTCGCGTTGAGCGGAGCAAAAAGCGCGGTATGGTTGCCAATGGCCTCGGAGCTGCCGAGAAACAGAATGCCGCCGGCGTTGAGGCTGTAGTGGAACAGCGGAATCAGCTTCTTCTGCACCTCGGCCGTCAGATAGATCAGCAGGTTGCGGCAGCACAGGATATCCAGCTTGGTGAAGGGCGGATCCATGACGAGATTCTGCGGCGCAAAGATCACCATCTCGCGGATCTCCTTGCGCACCCGGTAGCCGGAGTCCTCTTTCGTGAAGAACCGCTCCAGCCGTTCGACCGGCACGTCGGCGGCGATATTGGCCGGAAAGAGCCCCTGGCGGGCCTTGCCGATGGCGTCCCGATCCAGGTCGGTGGCGAAAATCTGCAGGGCGAAGTTGTGCTTGGACCGGATGTTCTCCGCCGCCTCCTTGAAGGCCATGGCCAGCGAATAGGCTTCTTCCCCGGTGGAGCAGCCGGGCACCCAAGCCCGCAGGGTCTGCCCCTGCGTCCGGCTTGCAAGCAGTTCCGGCAGCGCGTTGCCGCATAACTTCTCCCAGGCGGACGGATCGCGGAAAAAGTTCGTTACGCCGATCAGCAGTTCCTTGAAGAGCAGATCCAGCTCTTGCGAATTTTCCTGCAGGTAGCGGACGTAGGACGTCAATTTACCGATCTGGTGGATTCCCATGCGCCGCTCGATCCGGCGGTAGAGGGTGTTCTGCTTGTAGAGCGAAAAATCGTGGCCCGTGTGGGAGCGCAACAGGATGACCACTTTTTGCAACCCGCTTTGCGCCTTGTCTTCGAGTGGCGTTTCAGACTTGGCCATCAGCGGTGTACGCTGGAGATAGGCGAGGATCTTTTCGGGCAGCTCGCTGGCCGGCGCCACGATGTCCGCCAGTCCGGCGTCGATCGCGCTGCGCGGCATGCCGTCGAACTTGGCCGATGCCGGATCCTGCACCAGCACCACGCCGGCCGTTTCCTTGATCGCCCGCAAGCCCAGCGTACCGTCGGAACCCATGCCGGAAAGAATTACGCCGATGCTGTGCTCCTTCTGGTCCTGCGCCAGCGAGCGCAGGAAGAAATCGATCGGCAGGCGCAACCCGCGCGGCGCGGTCGGATCGAGCAGGTGCAGCGTGCCGTGCAGGATCGACATGTCCTTGTTCGGCGGGATGACATAGGCGCAATCCGGCTTTACCTTCGTGGCATCCTTGACCTGGACGACATCCATGCCGGTCGAGCGATGGAGGAGTTCCGGCATGATCCCTTTGCGCGTCGGATCCAGATGCTGGACAATGACGAACGCCATGCCGCTGCCCGGCGGCACATGCCCCAGGAATTGCTCCAGGGCTTCCAGCCCTCCGGCGGAGGCCCCGATGCCGACGATGGGAAACGAGACCGGCGTGTCCGGGACTGGCGTTTTCTTGCGGGCAACCTTTGTCGTCTTCCCTGGCTGTTTTTTCGGTACAGACTTCATCTACGCACTCCCCATGCCCTCGTGGCCGGGAAAATATGTTCCTTTGGAGAGATGGGCTCAATCAAAATCCCAACCATCCTTGGCGGATTTTTGGACATCGGGGCTCGCACAGCTAACGCAGCCTGCGCCCTTGGATGACCTGAAGCAGAACCACGATAACGGCTATGACCAGCAGGATATGGATAAACCCGCCCATCGTGTAGCTGCTCACCAGACCGAGCAACCAAAGAACGATGAGTATGACTGCGATTGTTCCCAACATAATATGCTCCTTTACCCCGGCCACACGATATGCGCATAGGCGCACCGTGCATTCCTTCAAGGGGTTCTTTTTTTCCTGACATAGGCTAGCCGATGCGGCATCGCTTTGCACTGGGGTATAACCCTACCATCGCGTAGCGGTCCACCAACCCAGGAACCAGCGGTACGACTTGCGATTATCCACGATGGTGAATCTTCTCATTTCCAAGGCTGGGACGAAGTATCGGCTGGCCGCGCTCCATGGGGTGAAACCCTACCATGGACGCCGGCGCATCCGGTGGCGGGCATCTTGTGATCTTCCCGGAAAGAGGCAGGGCGCAAGGAGCCCTTGCCCGAATGCATCGGGCGGCATTTCCACGAAAAGGGCATAGATTCCGCCCCAAAAACAAGACCGGTTGCCACGCCGTTTTCTTCGTCTGACTTGCCGTCCGCCCGCCGTTGTCGGAAGCGGCGTGCGAGTGTTGCCTGAAGATGGAAGAATATCGCCATCCAGCAAGAATTGCTTGGCATAATAGTTGCGGCTCAATGAGTTATGAAAACTAAAAACCAGAGCGGCAAACGAATCGGCAACACCAATGAATGGGGCAATATGAGCAGCAGGAATCGAATATGCGGCATGTTCGTGGCGATTGGCCTGTTGCTTCCGCTATCGGCCTCGGCAACGGGTAGGATCACCAAGCTGACGGTTAACGCCGGACTCGTGGAAGTGACCTTTGATACGACCTCCGGCAACGATTACCAGTTGCAGTGCCGGGTTTCGTTGGCCTCCGGAAATTGGACGGATGTCGGAGCGTCCGTCAAAGCCACTGCGATCTTCATGGTTATGGTGGCTCCAGCCAGTACCGCAAACTGCTTTTTACGGATACTCAAATCCCCACCGGCGCTACCGGTGGATCCCGGGGATCCGCCACCACCTCCGCCTCCACCACCTCCGCCGCCGGGTGCCTAATGGAAGCAGGGCATCGAAGAGCTGCCGGGCAAGTGGAACGCACGGAACATGCGATGGCTTGTATTCCCTCGGGAATGTCTTTAGTCGAAGGCAGGGACATCGATCCACTTGCGTTCTTTCCAGCTTTGCATGCCGAGCTCGGCGAGCTGGACGCCTTTGGCGCCTTCCATGAGGGAATAGTTCCATTCGGTGCCGAGCACGACGTGTTTGATGAATAGCTCCCACTGGATCTTGAAGGCGTTGTCGTATTCAATGTTGTTCGGCACATCTTCCCATCCGCCGAGAAAGTCGATCGGCTGCTTGATGTCCGGATTCCAAACGGGCTTGGGCGTGTTGGACGCGCTCTGGGTTTTGACTTCGCGCAGGCCGGCAACCGCCGAGCCCTTGACGCCGTCAACGTGAACCGTCAGCAGGTCGTCGCGCCGCACGCGGGTGCACCATGAGCTATTGAACTGAACCATGGTGCCGTCTTCGAGCAGGAACATGGCGTAGGCCGAATCGTCGGCGGTGCACTTGAACGGTGTGCCGTCTTCGGCGCGGCGTTCGGGCAGATCGATGTTGCCGTAGGCGACGAGGCTCTTGACGGGGCCGAAGATGTTGTCGATGACGTAGCGCCAGTGGCAGAACATATCGATCATCATGCCGCCGCCGTCTTCGGCGCGGTAGTTCCAGCTCGGCCGCTGGGCGGGCTGGTCGAGATCCATGCCGGTGAAAACCCAGTAGCCAAAGTCGCCTTTGACAGAAAGGATCTTGCCGAAGAAGCCGAGCTCCTTGAGCATTTTGAGTTTGCGGAATCCGGGCAGCCAGAGCTTGTCCTGCACGACGCCGTTTTTGAGTCCGGCTTTCTCAACCAGCTTGGCGATGCGGACCGCTTCCTTGGTTTCAACGGCGGTCGGCTTTTCGCAGTAGATCGCCTTGCCGGCCTTGACGGCCATTTCGACATAGCCCGCGCGCTGGAGCGTGCCCGATGCATCGAAGAAGATTTCGTAGTCGCCGTATATTCCATCGAGCGCGCCCTGCACGTCGGTGGTGTATTTATAGGCTTCTCCGCGGGCGTCGTTGCCGTATGTTGAGGCGAGCTCTTTGAGCGCGTGTTCGCGCCGTCCGGTAAGGATCGGGTCGGGCATAATGATCAGATCGTTGCCGACTTTGATGCCGCCTTGCTTGATGATGGCGCTGATGGAACGCGCGAGGTGCTGGTTGGTTCCCATGCGCCCCGTCACGCCGTTCATGATGATTCCAATTCTCTTAATTTCCATAGTCGGTATTCCTTTCAGGTTTCAAATTTCAAGTTTCACGTTTCAGATAATGATGGGCCCGCCTTCCGGCAGTTCGGTGCATTGTGGTTGCGCGCCTTCCGGCAGGGCGGGAACGTCGACGCCTTCTTTCGGCAGTGTGCCGGCCAGTTCCTGCCGCCAGTGGGCGACGTCGCCGGCGGGGCCGTAGCAGTAGATGAAGTGCGCGGGCTCGTCCCCGATGTTGGTCATCTGATGAAAGACCCCCGGCGGAATCTGGACGATCTGTCCGGCAGCCATTTCGCGCCGTTCGTCGCCGAGGCACATTTCGGTTTTGCCGGAGACAACGAAGTAGACTTCTTCCGATTCCTGGTTGTGCCACGGCACCTGTCCGCCGTTGGGTTCGAGCGTGACGTAGCCCATGCAGAAATTCTTGCACTGTACGGGCGACATGCCGCCGACGAGGTTTTGCGTGAGCCGCCGTGCGGGATAGGTGCGGCCTTTGATTTCCTTCAGATCACCGATAATCATGGGAGCTCCTTAGATGAAAAACTTCAGATAGGGTTCGTTGTTCGCGAGACGCTGAACGTAGAGCGCGGCTTCGCGGGCGTGGTAGTCGCCCCACATGCTCGATTCGCCGCACGGTACGGAGCGGCCTGCCGGAATATGATCCCAGCCGTTGGGGCGATGGTAGACCGAATGGAGAATGAGCCCTTGATGCGATTCGTCGAGGCTGAGGTAGGTGTCGCCCAGCAGCGTTTTCATGACGGTCAAACCGGCCTGTATATATTTATCGTCCTTCAGGTAATGGCCCAGTCGCAGGAGTCCTTGCGCGGCGATGGTGGCGGCGGAGGAGTCGACCGGCTCGGCCGTGTTGAACGGATCGGCTGGTCGATCAAGATAGTCCGGCCCGAGGAGGTGCAGATTGGGCGCGCCCGTGTCCCAATAGGGAATACCATCGGCGGCGCTGTTTTCAATATAGAAGTCGCAGGTGGCTGTGGCCATCTTGAGCAGGAAGCCTTCTACAGCGTCGCGCCCGCCGAGCGGTGCGAGCTCGGCATCGCCAACCGTGGCGAGGAATTCAAGTTGTTCGGCCGCGCCGAGCATGATCCACGCAAGGCCGCGCGTCCAGGTGGTGAAGGGCGAGAAGCCTTGCTGCGAGTTGGGGCAGCGATAGTTGCCGTCGTTTAGATTGAAGATGCTTTCATGGGCGGTTCGTCCGCGGAGGTCGTAGTGGTCGCGGCCTTCGCCGTAGTAGACCGCGTAGTCGGCGGTGGTCTTCGCGTGCTGGATCAACCGCGCGAGCAGGCTGGTATCGACATCGCCTTCGCCCATGAAGGAATGGCCGAGCTGATGCGCGCCGGCGAGCGAGCGCAACGAACGGATGGTGTCGGCAAAGAGCGAGTGCGGGCCGTTGAAGGAGTAGATGTAGCCGCCGGAGGGCAGGGCGATCCAGCGTCGCGCCTGCACTGCACCGGAAACCTTGAGCGCCATTTCGTAGAAGTTGCGTTCCCATTCGTTTTCGGGGATGCGACCTTCGTTCATCAGCCGCAGCAGGTTGCCGTAGGTGCTGACATTGTTGAAGCCGTGGTCATGCACGCCGAAGTGGCTGACGTGCGGCGCCATGTGGGCAACGGTATTGGTTTTGCCCATGGCGAGGAAGGTTTCATCGCCGGTGGCATCGAACTGGAGAATCTCGGCGCCGTATTGGAAGCCTTGCGTCCATTCCGTCCAGCCGCGCGTGGTGTATTTTCCTTCAATCGTGAAGACGGGGGAGCCTTTGGCCGGGTCGTCGTTTTTATTCAGGTCGGTGATCTTTTGGCCGGAGACCTGCCAAAAGCGCGCCAGATCCGGGAGCAGGTTCTTGGCTGTGATGTGTTGATTAATCCGCATAATAGTTCTCCATATATAAATATATCGGAAAAATATATTGCTAAGGAAAATTGTCAAGCGGTATATTCTCGCCAGTTTGGTAACGGAAAAGGAGCGGAAAGCATGGCAGGGCAGATTGAATACGATACAGAGATGTATAACTTTTCGGTGCTGCGCGACCTGCGCAAACGCGACAACATGACGAT
>JAIPJC010000123.1 GCA_021734345.1 Kiritimatiellales bacterium
GTCGTTGTTTCCACAATAAAAGCCCCGCACAGCGGAGATTTCCAGCCGCTTGGCATCAGAAGTCGGAATGAAGACGGGCTTCGATCATGGGTAGCGCCCGATCCCAGCCTTGCTTGAGGGCAAAGAGATCGTGCCGGATGCGGGAGCTTTCCTTGAAACGCTCTTCGTTGGTGACATCGGTGCGCCGCGCCAACGCCGCCTGCTCCTGCTCAAGCTGGCGCTGCCAGAACAGCAGGATATAGCGTTGCGCCAACTCGATCGGCAGCGTCTCGGCATCGATCCCGCGCGACTCTTCCACCTGCACCGAGCTAATCACCCGCTGCGTCTCTTCGTTGAAGTCGTGGAATCCTTCCGTGAGGGCTTCGGGGTGGTCGACCATCAGCAGTTCGACCAACTCGCGGCAAACGGGATCGACCAGGCACCCCACCGGCAAGTAGTCATGCACGAGCGATTGAACGTCGTTATAGTGGTGAACGAGCAGTTCGAGCAGGGCAATCTCTTCCTTGGGTCGGGTCTTTGCTAGCTGGCGCTCCGGAACGGATTCTTCGGCGGCACGGGATACCGGGCGCTGCTGACGCTGCTCGCGCCGCAGATCCTGGCTCAAGGCCTGGGGGGAAATATTCAGCAGATCGGCGGCGCGGTGGATCATCGGATCGCGCCGCGCGGCGGACGGGCATTTACCGATGAGATTGAGTACCGCCTTGACGATCCGCATGCGCCCGGCCTCGGTGCCCATATCCTCTTGCCGACCGAGGCAGTCGATCAGGAAGTCGAGCGCGGAGGGCGCGGTTTTCACCAGCGAGGTAAGCGCTTCCGCCCCGCTGTTTTTAATGAGCGAGTCGGGGTCTTCCTTTTCGGGGAGCGTGACGACCCGTACACTGAGCTCGGTGGCGATGAAGATTTCGGACGAAGCCAACGCGGCCTTCACGCCGGCGGCATCGGCGTCGAGCACGAGGACGACTTCATCGGCATAGCGTTTGATGAGCCGGGCATGGTTCTCGGTGAGCGCGGTTCCTTGGGATGCAACCACGTTGTCCATCCCCGCCTGGTGGCAGCGGATGGCGTCGATCTGACCTTCGACGACGATCGCCTGCCGCGCATCGACGATCGCCTTGCGCGCCTTGTCGAACGCAAACAAAACCTGGTTCTTGCGGAAGAGGGCGGTTTCGGGGCTGTTGACATATTTCGCGCCCTTTTCCGCCTTGTTCATGATCCGCCCGCTAAAGCCGATAACGCGCCCCATCTGGTCGCAAATGGGAAACATGATGCGGTTGCGGAAGCGGTCGTAGCTGCTCTTTTGCCCGGCCCGTTCGGACGGCACCACGAGGCCCGCGTCCTCGAGCTGCTCGACGGTGTAGCCCTTTTTCAGCGCGCGCTTCATCAGCCCGTCCCACTCGTTGGGGGCAAAGCCGATCTGGAACGCCTTGATCATGTCGGGCGGAAGGTCGCGCTCTTCGAGATAGCGGCGCGCCTCGGCGCCTTCGACGCCTTCGACCAGCAGTCGGTGATAGAACGCCGCGGCCTCGCGGTGGAGCTTGTAGAGGATGTCCTTGTCGCTCCCCCCTTCGGGCTGGCCGCCTTCATATTGGATCTCGACCCCGGCGCGCTCGGCGAGGATCTTGACCGCGGTGACGAAGTCGACCTTTTCATAATCCATCACAAAGCGGAACACATCGCCGCCCGCGCCGCAGCCAAAGCAGTGGAAGATCTGGCGGGTTTCATTAACGGTGAACGATGGCGTCTTTTCCTGATGGAAGGGGCAGTTGCATTTGAAGGTCGAACCGCGGCGGCGCAGCTGGGGCAGATAGGCGCCAACCACCTCCACCACGTTGCAGCGGGCGCGTATCTCTTCGATCTGTTCCTTGCCAATCATCGCCATGCCAATGCCCCATCCATTCCAAACTCGTGGGGGAGAAGATACCCCACCCGCCGCAACGAGGCAACTCGCAACGCCGTTCCTTCGGTTTTATGGCCGGCGGTTAGAATCCGAAGTAGTTGGCGGCATTGTTGTAGCAGATGTTTTCGACCATCTGACCGAGCAGTGTCATGTCGGGTGGGATTTCGCCGCTCTCAACGTCGTTGCCGATGAGGTTGCAGAGAATGCGGCGGAAATATTCGTGCCGCGGATAGGAAAGAAAACTGCGCGAGTCGGTCAGCATGCCGATGAAGCGGCCGAGCAGCCCGAGCGCGGAAAGCGCGTTCATCTGCTTTTCCATCCCGTCCTTCTGGTCGAGGAACCACCAGCCGGAACCAAACTGCATCTTGCCGGGACAGGAGCCGTCCTGATAGTTGCCGATCATCGTGGCCATCAGTTCGTTGTCGGCGGGGTTGATGTTGTAGAGGATCGTCTTCGCCAGTTGGTTGGTCGAATCCAGCCGGTCGAGCAACCGGACGAGCCCCGGCCCCTGCCGATAGTCGGCGATGGAGTCGAAGCCGATGTCCGGCCCGAGCTTTGCAAACATCCGGCTGTTGTTGTTGCGGAACACGCCGACGTGGAACTGTTGCGCCCAGCCGCGCGTGTGGTTCATTTTCCCGACTTCATAGAGGAACACGGCTTCGAATTTTTCATGTTCTTCCAAACCAATCGCCGCGCCACCCATCGCCTTCTTGAAAACACCATCCAGCTCCGCCATTGAGGCTTCGGCATCCGGCACGTATGCAACGCCGTGGTCGGACAAGCGGCAACCGGCCGCGTGGAAAAACCCATGCCGACGGTCGACGGCTTCGAGCAGCGAAGCAAAATCCTTGATCGCCACGCCGGCAACGTTTTCCAAGGTCTGGATATATTTTCCCCACGCCTTGGGATCCGACAGGTTCATGGCCTTGTCGGGGCGGAAGGTCGGCAGCACCTTGATTTCGAACCCTTCGTCATGGAGTTGCTTGTGCCAGTGGAGATCGTCAACCGGATCGTCGGTCGTGCAGACGAGCCGAACATTCATCCTGCGCATCAAATTGCGCGCGGAAAATTCAGGCGTGCGCAGTTTGGCGCCACACTCCTCCCATATTTCATCCGCCGTGGCCGGGCTTAAAAGCGCGTCGATCCCGAAATAGCGTTGTAGCTCCAGGTGCGTCCAGTGGTAGAGCGGATTTCGGATCGTTTGCGGAACGGTCTCCGCCCACTTCTGGAACTTGTCGCGCCAAGAAGCATTACCCGTAACAAACTCCTCGGCGATACCATTGGTGCGCATCGCGCGCCACTTGTAGTGGTCGCCGCCGAGCCAGAGTTCGCCGAGGTTGTCGTACTGCAGATCCTCCGCGATCTCCCGCGCCGGAAGGTGGCAGTGGTAGTCATAGATCGGCATTTTCGCCGCGTGGCCGTGGTAGAGCTTCTTCGCCGTTTCCGTTTGAAGCAGGAAATCGGCGTCCATGAATTTTTTCATCGGGACGTCTCCGTGCAGATCAAATCCATTGCGTATGGAAAAACTCGCCGCGCGGCCGGTCGACGCGTTCGTAGGTGTGCGCGCCGAAATAGTCGCGCTGCGCCTGGAGCAGGTTGGCCGGAAGATGCTCGCTGCGGTATCCGTCGTAGAAGCTCAACGCAGCGCCGATGGCCGGCATGGGAATCCCGAGTTCGACCGCCTTCACGACCACGCGCCGCCAAGCCGCCTGTGCATTTTCGACGGCACTGGCGAAGAACGGATCCAGCAGGAGGTTTTCGAGATCGGGGTTGGCGTCGTACGCGTCCTTGATCTTGCCGAGGAAGGCCGACCGGATGATGCAGCCGCCGCGCCAGATCGATGCGATGCCGCCGCTGTTGAGCTTCCAGCCATACTCTTCCGCCGCGGCGCGCATGAGCTGGTAGCCCTGCGCGTAGGAGATGATTTTCGAGGCGTACAGCGCCTGCTTGAGATCCGCAACCAGAGCGGCCTTGTCGCCGGAGAACGCGGTGCCGGGGCCGGATAGGACCTTGGATGCGGCGGTGCGTTCATCCTTCAGCGCGGAGAGGCAGCGGGCGAACACGGCCTCTCCGATCAACGTCAACGGCTGCCCCAGATCGAGCGCGGAAATGGCCGTCCATTTACCCGTGCCCTTCTGTCCGGCGGTGTCGAGAATCTTGTCGACGACTGCCTCGCCCTGCTCGTTCTTGAAGCCCAGGATGTCGCGCGTGATTTCGATCAGATAGGAATCGAGATCGCCTTCGTTCCACTCCTTGAAGACCTCGTGCATCTCCTCGTTCGACAGGCCGAGCCCTTCCTTCATCAGCTGGTAGGTTTCGCAAATCAGCTGCATGTCGCCGTACTCGATCCCGTTGTGCACCATCTTGACAAAGTGCCCGGCACCGCCGTCGCCCACCCAATCGCAGCACGGTTCGCCGGCCGCGGTGTGGGCGGAGATTTTCTGGAAGATCGGCTTCAGGCCTTCCCACGCGGCGACGTTGCCGCCCGGCATCAGCGCCGGCCCCTTGAGCGCACCTTCTTCGCCACCCGACACGCCGCTGCCGACATAGAGCAATCCGTGTTCGGTGCAGGACTTTACGCGGCGCTCCGTATCCTGCCACTGCGAGTTGCCGCCATCGATCACCATGTCGCCGGGGGCGAGCAGCGGAACGAGATCCTTGAGCACCGAATCCACCGGCGCACCGGCCTTGATCATCATCATGATCTTGCGCGGTTGCGCGATCGACTCGACAAATTCCTTGAGGTTAGCCGCGTGGACAAAGCCTTCGGTGTATTGCCCGGCGAATTTTTTACGCAGCGATTCGTCCCAGTCGTAGCACGAAACCGCAAAACCCTTCGATGCCATGTTGCGGGCGAGGCTGGAGCCCATCACGCCGAGGCCAATCATTCCAATATCTGTATTGCTCATTATTCGTTCTCCGTATTGCGTCTTAACCAAATTTCCCCTTGTACGCCCACAGCCCCAGTGCCGGGTTGCTGATATAGAAGATTTCCTCGCCATCGGAAAGCGTATTGAATCCGTCTTTCAGTTCGTCGGGGTTGTAGCGTTCGGCCATCGCGGCATAGTCCACGGCGTCGAAGCCGACCGAACGTACTTCGTAGAGCGTCATGCCTGCGCCGGGGCAATAGGTGATCTTGAAGCGTCCTTCCGACGAGCCGTGGATCAAGTGCGCCGCCGCGCCGAGGTTGCTCCGAAGTTCATCATCCTCCGCGACGGCGGCGAGCGTGGCGGGCGTGCCGCAATAGCCGAACTTGCGGATCATGCGGTCGATGGTCGGGTCTTCGCCGAACTCCTTGAGGGCCGGTGCCAATACAACCAGCTCGCCTCCGTCGACAATCGCCATGCGGGTGCGATAGACGGCCTTGTTGCCCAGCCACGTGCTTTGGAATTCGTGCGGGTCGAGATAGACCACCACCTTCTTCGGCTCGCGGTCGAGCAGGATGATGTTCACCGCGCGCGCCAGTTTGCAGGCTTCTTCGAACACCGCCACCTCTTCGCCGGCATAGAAGCCGCGCATGTGCATGGAGCGGGTGGTGTAGTCCTGCTCCATCACGGTCAGGATGTAGGTGATCGGCAGGTCGGACAGATAGGTTTCGACCGCATGGTTGAACAGTCGGCGCACGGGCGTATCGGTTTGGCCGAGAATGTTTTCAATGCCCGCCACCGCGCCGAGGAAATGCGACTTGTTGATGATGTCCGACCCGCCCGCACCGACGACGATGTTCTTGGTGTAGTTGGCCATGCCGACAACTTCGTGCGGCACCACCTGCCCGATGGAGAGGATCAGGTCATAGCCATCGAACAGCATTTTGTTTACTTCCACACCGACGGTATAGTCGACCTTGCCTCCGGAAAGCTCCGCAAGCATGGCCCCGTCGATCAAGCCTTTGCGGACGACTGCGTTGCGCCAGTCGTGCACCTTGAAAGCCTCGAACGGAATCGAATCGCCGAACATCATGCGCAGCTGCGCTTCCGTCATTGGGTTATGCGTGCCAAGGGTCGGAAGAATGTCGACCCGAACCCCCTCGCCCACCAGTTTTTCATAGACCATCGCGGTGATCGGCCCCGCCATCGAATTCAATCGCGTGTGGTCGGGCGGAAGGATCAACACCTTGTGCAACGGCCTGCCCGTCTTTTCCAATGTCTGGAAAACCAGGCGGCGCAATTCGTCCCGCTGGATGGAAATATCGGCCCCGCATCGTTGAATCATATCGTCTTCTCCGGTCCGATGAAAAACTACACACCGGAGAAGGCGGAAAACCCGCCGTCGACCGGAACAACCACGCCGGTCACAAACGCGGCGGCATCCGAGATCAGGTAGTGGATGGTGCCGTAGACTTCGTCCTGTTCCCCGAAGCGGCGGAACGGCGTCTTGTTGATCACCTGCTGGCCGCGGTCGGTATAGGAGCCGTCCTCCTTGACCAGCAGTGCGCGGTTCTGGTTGCCGATGAAGAAGCCGGGCACCAGTGCATTTACCCGCACCTTGTCACCGTATTTCAGCGCCATTTCGGTGGCCATCCATTTGGTGAAGTTGTCGATCGCGGCCTTCGCGTTGGAATAGCCGAGGACGCGGGTGAGCGCCTGCGTGGCGGACATCGACGAAAAGTTGACCACGCAGCCGGACCGCTGCGCCTTGAACGCCTTGGCGAACGTCATCGTCGGCATCACCGTTCCTTTAAGATTCAAGTCCAACACCTTGCTGTAGTCTTCGATCTTCAGGTCGAAGACATCCTGGTTGGGACCGATGGTGGCGCCGGGCATGTTGCCACCCGCGCCGTTGATCAGCACATCGACACGTCCGAGGTCGGCCATGATTTTCCCATAGACCGCATCAAGCGAAGCCTGGTCGAGCACGCTGCAGGCAAACCCGCAGCACTGGTCGGATATTTTTTTTGCTTCGGCGAGCGTTTCATCCACTTTCTCCTGGAACAGGTCGAGATAAACCACATAGGCCCCCTGCCTCTGGAGATATTTCGCAACACCACCCGCCAGCACGCCGGCCGCGCCCGTTACAACAATCACTTTGTCCGTCACATCAAATAGGTTTTTCATGCCGCCTCCGTATGGTTCCCGCTTTGCTTTCGATGGCTGGAGATTGCCATAAGCGCTCTTAATTACAAGCATTATCTTGCTTCTCAATCCTTTGAGATATACATTCTATATATGAATGTCAGTCAGAAGAAAATTGCGGAAAAACTTGGGGTTTCGATTTCGCTGGTCTCGCGCGTGCTTTCCGGACGGGCCGCGGAAATCGGCATCGCCCAACCCACCATCGATAAAGTGATCACGACCGCCCAGGCGATGGGCTACGTTCCGAACGTTGCGGCGCAGTCCCTGAAAGGCAAATCCACCCGCATGATCGGGGTCGTCGTCTACGACTTTAAAGACCCCTTCTTCGGAACGGTGGTCCACCACCTGCAATCCCTCGCGCACGAGCACAACTACACCCTCCTGCTGGTCGGCTTCCAGAACCGCAACCCGGACGAACGCGATCTGCGCCCCTTGTCGAAATTCAACCTCGACGGCATCATCGCGGTGGGTAGCGACCTAACGGAAAGCTGGCCGGAAAACTTCGCCCATCTGCCGCTTGCCCGCATCGGATTTGGAAACGAAAACATCCATTCACTCAAAATCACGTCCGACGAATCGGCAGGCTACGGGCAACTCGTCGGGTACCTCCGCACCATGGGCATTGGAAAGGCCGCCTTCCTCGGTGCCGACACGGAATTGCACCGCAAGCGCAGCGCATTTTTTGAAGCCGCCGCCGCAACTCTGGACGTCGCGAGCCTCTTCGATCCGGACCGTGAACACAGCTCGTTCGAGGTCGGACGCGAATTGACGACGCAACTCATCCAGAACGGACTGCCGGATGTACTGGTGTGCGGCAACGACCGCATTGCGATGGGAGCCATCCATGCTGCGGCCGATGCCGGCATACGGGTTCCCGAAAAACTGAAGGTGGTTGGCTATGACGACATTCCCGCCGCGACCCAATTCCTGCCGCCGCTCACCACGATCCGGCAACCTATCGCGGCCATTGCAAAGGAAGCCTTCGAGTCCGTCGTCAAGGGAGCGTGTCCGAACGAAACCCGCCTGCTGGTTCCTGAACTAATCATCCGGCATTCCGCATAGTTGGAACGACGCAATGGATAGGTCCAGTTGACCGGGTTTCCAAATATAATTGTGATGAATGAATGGCTGCGGTTCAGCCCGTCGACTCGCGAACAAACAATTCCGGAGGAATGCTCACGGATTCCACGGTTTCGCCATCAATAAGCGCCATAAGCATTTTCAAGGCGAGGCGCCCGCGTTGAACTCCGTTTTGCGAGACCGAACTGAGGGAGACTCCGGCAAAATCACAATAGGGCGCATTGTCCATTCCGATAATGCGAACATCATCCGGAATCCGGACCCCGGCGGCCAGCAGGACATTCATCACGCCCATCGCCTCCTCGTCGGATTGGGCCACAACACCATCAAAAGAAGTTTTAGAGTCCAGAAAAAATTGGGCGGCGCGGCGACCGCGGGCATAAGAAAAGTCCTCGCCGCCTTCGCGGTACACCAACTTGCCATTAAGCGGCATATCGTTCTGAATCAAGGCATTGCAATAACCCTCGCATCGCTCCTCAAAATCCACGATGTGGGCGATCTTGCGGCTGCCCTGCTGGATCAAATGGTCGGTTGCCATACGCCCCATCTCTACCTGATCAAAGGAGACATTCGGCAGAAGCGGATTAATCTGTTTGTCGAAAATGGTGACAATCGGCATGGACGATGCCTTTAGCTCCAGCAGGGCTTCCACCAGTTCTTCATGAGGCAGTCCGCCCAGCAGAACACCATCCATGATAGACTTGTTCGTGATGTCGTTGAACGCAAGGAATTCCTCCTCGCGTTCAAAAAAATCCAGGATGAACCGCTGGTTCTTTTGGCGGGCTTCCGAGGAAACGCCATGCAACAGGGCGTCCACATTGCCACTGCCGGGACGTCCGAAGCTGTGGATGAAAATACCAATGGCATTGTGCCGGCCTTGCGACAAGGCAACCGCCGCGGGATTTTTCTGGTAGTTCATCTCTGCTGCCGTGCGCCGAATGGCTTCGATCAATTCCGGGCGAGCGCCCGTGGTTCCCATCCGGCCATTCAGCACCTTGGAAACCAGCGAGATGGAAATGCCCAATTCATTTGCTACATCATTCAGCGACGCCATACGAAGTTCTCCATTACAGGGAGCGTTCTAACATCCCGAACACAGCCTGATAATCCGATTGCCGCTTTTTGGGTGCCTTGTTCTTGTGGCTGTTCCTTCGGGATTGAATGCAGACGATCCGAACCGTCTTGTCCTGCAGTCAGTCAAGGTGCACAGGGATAAAATCTCCTTCGATTGGATTTCCGTCAACCAGGATCTCCGGGGCGTCACCGAACCTGATTTCGATTTCAAAACGAGTTCCGCGGAAGGGGCGGCTGAACCGCGCGGTCTCCCAGCGGGCAGGCAACTGCGGACGGAGATAAAACCCATCGAATGTCCGTTCGAACCCCAGCAGATGATCAACCACATTCAAGAAATTCCAAGCGACCGTTCCGGTACGCCAAGGATCGTCCGAGACGTGGTGTTTCCGGCGCATGGCACTGGGGCCGACATATCCATTGGCTCGCGCATAGGGTTCGCTCCGGGCGGCTGCGGGCAGAATTTTCATCAGCGTGTCGAAGGCCTTTTCGCTGCGCCCGGCGGCATAGTCGGCAGCGATTTTGAAGGCCGCGGCATGGCAATACACATTTCCATTGGTGAAGAAGCCCGGAGGCGTTCCGCTCAGCTGACCGATGCCGGCCTGGTATTGTGTAAACGGCGGCCAGCAGTGTGCCGGGCCAACCGGCGTGTCGACCACCGGCTCCATGCGCTGGGCAATGCGGGTGTAGGCTTCCGCATCGATGACCCCGGAAAGCATGGCCCAGGACTGCGGATTAATCCTAAATCCGGAAATGGGAATCTGGCCATTATGAGGCAAGTGGTTTACACTCAACGGCATGAAAGCATTCGAACCGTTGATTCGCGCCAACCCGCAGGGTGAGGCCGAAAACCCATGCGGTCCACCCAATGGAT
>JAIPJC010000124.1 GCA_021734345.1 Kiritimatiellales bacterium
GCGCCTTCGGGCGCGAGCGCCGAAGTAAAGGGTTCGAGTGTTAGCGATGGCCGGTTGGCCGCCGGCTTGCGCGCGCTCACCAGCACCGCCGCCGCGCCGTCCGCAAACAGGGAGTTGGCGAGCAAGCTGTCGGCCTCTTCGCGGAACTGGAGATGCAGCGAGCAGAGTTCGAGACAGACGACGAGCACGACGGAGTCCGGGCGGGCCTGGCAGAACTGGTCGGCCATGCGCAGCGCGGGGAAGGCGGCGTAGCAGCCCATGAAGCCGAGGTTGTAGCGTTCGGTGCCGGCGGGAAGACCCAGTCCTTGAATCAGGTTTAGGTCGGGGCCGGGGTTGTAGAACCCGGTGCAGGAGACGGTGATCACGTGCGTGATGTCGCTTGCCGCGAAGCCGTCGGAATTTTCGAGCGCCCGGCGGCCTGCTTCGACGATCAGTTCGCGCGAGCATTTCGCATAGTAGCGGTTCCGGTCCTGGGTGGAGGGTTCGATGATCCGCCCGTTTCCATCTTCGCGGAAGAGCACGGGTTCCGCGCCGGGGCCGAAGTCCGGCAGGACGCTGTGGCGGGTGTCGATGCCGGAGTGGTCGTAGATGCCGTGGATGAGCCGGCGGTTGCGCTTGCCGGGCAACCAGTCGACCATGCGGTCGCGGGCATAGTCCTGCCGGTAGGAATATTGGGGGAGGACGGTTTCGATGTGGTGGATGTGGCTTTTCATTTTGTGGTTCCTTGTAGCGTGCATTCGACGTTCACGGTGTCGCCGACACGGATGGCGCTTATAGATCGAACGCTTCCACGGAGACCGGGAACGTCATCAGTCAACCCACTTGGTTGCTGTCGCGGCATTCGTAGCGCTTCGGCTAGATGCCCGCTCCGCGTTCCGATGTTTCGCGCGTGCGGACCACCACGCCGCCGTCGGCGCGTGTGACAAGGCTTCCCGGAGGCGTGCTCTGCATCAGGAAAACGTTGCCAGCCACGACCGTTCCTTTTCCAATCACCGTGTCGCCGCCGAGGATCGTGCTGTTGGCGTAGACGATGACGTTGTCTTCGACCGTCGGGTGCCGCTGGATGTGCTTGATCGGTCGGCCATGCTCGTCGAGCGGGAAGCTTTTTGCGCCGAGCGTCACGCCTTGGTAGAGCTTGACGTTGTTGCCGATGTGGCTGGTTTCGCCGATGACGACGCCGGTGCCGTGGTCGATGAAGAAGCCCTTGCCGATGGTGGCTCCGGGATGGATGTCGATGCCGGTCAGCGAATGGGTATGTTCGCTCATGATGCGCGGGATAAGGGGGACGTTTAGCAAGTAGAGTTCGTGGGCGATGCGGTGCGAGGTGATTGCAACAAGTCCGGGATAGGCCAGTTTCACTTCGGCATAGCTCAACGCGGCCGGGTCGCCATTGTAGGCGGCCTTCACATCCTCGATCAGCATGGTGCGGATGGTGGGAATGGTAGCCAGGAATTGGTTTACGATTTCGGTGGAGGCCCGGTCAAGGTTGTCGATCGGAGTCCGGTTTTCATGCAGGTCGGCGGCCCCCTTCCAGCGGATGGGCAGCGCCTTTGCGATTTCCTGCTGCAGGATCTCGACGACGTTTTCCAGCTGCTGGATAAAAAACCGCCTGAAATCGGACGGCTCCGGCATGTACTTTCCGGGGAACAGGATGTCGGAAAGAATGCGCAGGGATTCGATGACGGTATCGATTTCGGGGTGTTCCCAGAGTGGACGGTCGGGCAAATCGGCCTCGGCCTGCGAATAGAGGGGTACTAAATCCGCCACTGTTTTCTGGATCTGTTCGATTGTATTCATGGAACGTCCTCGTCGGAATTAACTATGGGCAAGCTACCGTCCGGCCCTGCTGGACGCAATTTTATTCTTTAACCCAAGCGGCGCATGATTAAGTATCCACGCTCAATCGATTCAAGGAGCCTTTCAATGAAGTATATCAGTACGCGCGGGCAGATGAAGCCCATCGGATTCCAGGATGCGGTCATGACGGGGCTGGCGCCCGACGGCGGCCTGCTTCTACCGGAGAAGCTTCCCAATGTGGGAGACCGGCTGGAAGAATGGGCGGAGCTTTCCTACCAGGAGCTGGCATTCGAGATCATCAGCCTGTTCGCCACCGATATTCCGCCGGCCGATCTGGCCGAACTGACCACCGACAGCTACGCCACCTTCGAGTCAGCCGAAATCGCCCCCTCGGTCGAAGTCGGCGACTTCCAAATCCTGGAACTGTTCCACGGCCCGACGCTGGCGTTCAAGGATGTCGCCCTCCAATTCCTCGGTAACCTCTTCTCCTATATATTGGAACAGCGCGGCGGCAAGCTGAACATTCTCGGCGCAACCAGCGGCGACACCGGCAGCGCGGCGATCCACGGCGTACGCGGCAAGCCCAATATCAACATCTTCATCATGCATCCCGCCGGGCGCACCAGCCCGTTGCAGGAAAAGCAGATGACCAGCGTGCTCGACGAGAACGTCTCCAACCTTGCGGTCGACGGCACCTTCGACGACTGCCAGAACATCATGAAAACCACCTTTGGCGATGTGGCCTTCAAGACCGAACATGCGCTCGGCTCTGTCAACTCCGTCAACTGGGCGCGCGTATTGGCGCAGACCGTATACTTTTTCTACGCTGCCTTCCGGGCCATGGAAAAAACTGGCGCGACCTCCGTCCAGTTTTCGGTGCCGACCGGAAACTTCGGCGACATCCTCGCGGGCTATATCGCGCAGCGGATGGGCTTGCCGATCAGCAAGCTGATCCTTGCCACCAACGAAAACGACATCCTCTCGCGCTTTTTCAATACGAGCGTCTACGGCATGGCCGACGTCGTTCCAACCATCAGCCCCTCGATGGATATCCAAGTCGCCAGCAACTTCGAGCGCTACCTCTATTACAAGGTCGGGCAGGATTCCGGAAAGCTGTCGGCCTTGATGGATGGCTTTAAGCAAAACGGCTCGCTCTCCATTCCGCTCAATGCCAACGGAGTGGTCGATGATCTCTTCGCGGCGGGACGCGGCGACACCGCCGCCACCATGGCGACGATCAAGAAATACCACGACCAATGCGGCTATGTGCTCGATCCGCACACCGCCGTTGGCGTGTATGTTGCGGAGCAGTTCAAGTCGGACGCCGCACCGACCATTTGCCTGGCAACCGCGCACCCGGCCAAATTCACGCAAGCCATCATCGACGCCATAGGAGAAGGCGTTAACCACCCAACCCTCGACGCGCTAGCCAATGCCGAAACCCGCTGCGACTCCATCGCCAACGACGTCGATGCCGTAAAAAAATATCTCGTTAGCCATATTTGCATATGTGCCTCGCCGTTCCAGTGAAGGTGGTTGAGTTGCTCGATGGCCAGATGGCGGTCGGGGAGCAGCTGGGCGTGCAGGTGGAGTTTTCCACCGCGCTGCTCGACGACGTGAAGCTTGGAGACTATGTGCTGGTGCATACGGGTATCGCGATCGAGACGCTGGACGAGGACGAGGCACAGGAAACGCTCAACATTTGGAACGAACTCAATGCAGGCGGCGAATGAACCTGCTGAACGATTTCAGGAATGCGAAGCTGGCGCGGAAGTTGTCAGCGGCGATTGCGGATGCCGTCGGGGATCGTACGTTCAGCATTATGGAGGTCTGCGGCGGGCAGACGCATACGATCTATAAATACAAGCTGCGCGAAATGCTCCCTCCTAATCTTCGGCTTGTATCCGGCCCCGGCTGTCCGGTCTGCGTGACGCCAATTGAATATATCGACAAGGCGGTTTTCCTAGGTTTGGAAGAAGGCGCGAGCATTTTTACGTTCGGGGATCTGATGCGCGTTCCAGGCACAACTATGTCGCTCGAAAAGGCTGTAGCGGAGGGTGCCGATGTCCAGCCGGTCTATTCGCCGTTCCAGTCACTGGAATTTGCCAAGGCCAATCCCTGCCAACAGGTGGTATTTCTGGGAATTGGTTTCGAGACGACCCTGCCAGGGATTGGACTGGTGATTCTCGAAGCTCAGAAGGCGGGGGTTGAAAACTTTTCGGTGCTGCTCTCGGCCAAGCGTGTTCCGCCGGTGCTCGAAGCCTTGCTTTCTTCGGGAAGTGCGGAGATCGCCGGTTTCATTACGCCGGGCCACGTTACGTCGATCATTGGGACGAAAGCGTACGATGCGCTTTGCTGCACCTACAACGTGCCCATGGTGGTCGGCGGGTTCGAGCCGCTCGACCTACTCGGCGCGATTCTCGATCTTGTCCGGGAGTTGGCCGGCGAACGGTCGGGAAACCTGAATGCCTACAAGCGCGCGGTTTCGTGGGAAGGAAATGTGAAGGCGCAGCGGGTCATTGACGAGGTGTTTATAGAAAAGGACGACGAGCTGCGGGGGCTGGGCATGATTCCAAAGGCGGGATACGGTATCCGCGAGGCTTTCGCGCAATTCGACGCGGACCGTCGCTTCGAAATCGTTACCGATAGCCATGAGCCGAAAGGGTGCATCTGCGGCGAAATCCTATGTGGGATCAAGGGGCCGTCGGATTGTCCAATGTTTGGAAAAGCCTGCACGCCCGACTCGCCGGTTGGCTCGTGCATGGTTAGCGCCGAGGGTGCCTGCAACGCCGCCTTTCTATATAAGGATTAGCCATGGGTGTAAAAATCATATTAGGCCACGGTTCCGGCGGACGGATGACCCGCGAGCTGGTGCGGGATGTTTTTTGCAGGCACCTCGGTGATGTCGGGCCAGAGTCGCTGGACGATGGGGCGGTGCTGGATTGTGGAGCAGGCTTTCTGGCCTGCTCTCGTGCAGAAGGGCAGACTGGAAAGTCTGCCCCACAACTTGTTTTTACGACGGATTCGTATGTGGTGAGTCCGTTGGAGTTTCCGGGCGGGGATATCGGGACGCTGGCGGTCTGTGGGACGGTGAACGATTTGGCGGTGATGGGCGCGCGGCCGTTGTGGCTGTCGCTCGGCGTGATTCTGGAGGCGGGGTTGGAGATCCAAACTCTGGAACGTATTGTGAAGTCGATTGCGGAGAAGGCGCGCGAGGCGGGCGTGAAGATCGTCTGCGGCGACACGAAGGTGGTGGAGAAGGGGAAGGGCGACGGCATCTTTATCAATACGGCGGGAATCGGGGTGCTGGAAAAACCGATGAGGCCGGAAACGATCAAGCCGGGCGACAAGATTATTGTGAGCGGCACGGTGGGCGACCATGGCATGGCGCTGCTGACGTTGCGCAAGGGCTTTCCGCTCAAGTCGAATTTGAAGAGCGATTGCGCCCCGCTGAACGAGATGATTTTACAAGTATTGGGAAAGGTGGATGTAAAGTGGATGCGCGATCCGACGCGGGGCGGATTGGCGACGGCGCTTAACGAGTTGACCGAAGGGCAGCCATGGGGTGTTTTGCTGGAGGAAGACGGAATTCCGCTTTCGGAGGCGGTTTGCGGGGTGTCGGAATTGCTGGGACTTGACCCTCTTTATAGTGCGAACGAGGGCAAAGCCATTTTTGTGGTTCCGGCGGGATCGGCGGAGAACACCTTGAAAATCCTAAAAAAAACCTCCTGCGGGCAAAATTCCGCAGTTATCGGAACGGTTTCGGGTGACTTTCCAGGAAAAACCGTGCTCCATACGCAAATGGGAACCCTGCGAACATTGGGGATTCTGGCCTCCGACCCCCTGCCTCGAATTTGCTGAACTTTTTTCGGCTTGGGGGTTGACACCAAAACGGTTTTCTATAAAGTGTGCCGCCTTATGTGCCAAATGGGTTTGGCGGATTTGGTGGAATAATATTAGGGAAAAGAAGCTTTGCGAGCGCATTTTTGTTACCGGTGTGCCGCAGGGTTTCTTTGTCTGTATTGGTCTAAGGATGGGCGATGCCCATGTAGCTCAGTTGGTAGAGCGCATCCTTGGTAAGGATGAGGTCAGCAGTTCGAATCTGCTCATGGGCTCCATAAATTTGGTTTAGAAGAAAAATTAACTGAGATTAGATTCAGGAGGTAAACACAATGGCTAAGGATAAATTCGAACGGACAAAGCCCCACGTGAACGTGGGAACAATCGGTCACGTTGACCATGGTAAGACGACGCTGACGGCCGCAATCACTTGCGTGCAGGCTACTAAAGGGTTGGCTACATACATTGCTTACGATGCGGTTGCGAAAGCTTCTGAATCCCAGGGTCGTCGCGACTCGTCGAAGATCATGACGATTTCGACTTCGCACGTTGAATACGAATCGGACAAGCGCCACTATGCGCACGTCGACTGCCCCGGCCACGCCGACTACGTCAAGAACATGATTACCGGTGCTGCCCAGATGGACGGCGCGATTCTCGTGGTCGAAGCCCCGTCCGGCCCGATGCCCCAAACCCGCGAGCACATTCTGCTGGCCCGCCAGGTTGGTGTTCCGAAAATCGTCGTATTCCTGAACAAGTGCGACCTCGTCGATGACGAAGAGCTGATCGAACTGGTTGAAATGGAAGTCCAGGAACTGCTCGAAAAGTATGAATTCGAAGGCGACAGCCCGATCATCCGCGGCGCATCCCTTCCGGCCATCCTAAATCCGACCGGACCTGAAGCACAATGCATTCAGGATCTGATGGACGCCCTCGACAGCTGGGTTCCGGAACCGGTACGTGTTACCGACCAGGCGTTCCTGCTTCCGATCGAAGACGTGTTCTCGATCGAAGGTCGTGGAACCGTGGTTACCGGCCGTGTCGAACGTGGTATCATCCACACCGGCGACGAAGTCGAAATCATCGGTCTGAAAGACACCGTCAAGACTACCTGCACCGGCGTCGAAATGTTCCGTAAAATTCTCGACCAAGGCCAGGCTGGCGACAACGTAGGGATTCTGCTTCGCGGTACCCGTAAAGACGACGTTCAGCGCGGCCAGGTTCTGGCCAAGCCGGGCTCGATCAAGCCGCACACCGGTTTCAAAGGTGAAGTATACGTCCTATCCAAGGACGAAGGTGGACGCCACACCCCGTTCTTCAAGGGCTACCGTCCGCAATTCTACTTCCGCACGACCGACGTTACCGGCGACATCACCCTGCCGGAAGGCGTTGAGATGGTCATGCCGGGCGACAACGTCACAATGGATGTCGAGCTGATCACGCCGATCGCGATGGAGCAGCACATGCGCTTCGCGATTCGTGAAGGCGGGCGCACTGTTGGTGCAGGTCGCGTGACTGAAATCACCAAGTAACGTAGAATCTTTATCGGGAGACGGGCAGGAATTGATCCTGCCCTGATCCTGTTCAAACCTAAATAGGATAAAACCATGCCACGAGATATTATAACTCTGGCCTGCACCGAGTGCAAAGAGCGCAACTACACGGGCACCAGAAACAAGAAGCTCGAAACGGCGCGCCGCGAGATCAAGAAATATTGCCCTCGTGACAAACGGCACACGCTGCATCGCGAAACGAAGTAGTCATAATTTTGAAGACAGGTCGGTAGTTCAATTGGTAGAGCACCGGTTTCCAAAACCGGCTGTTAGGGGTTCGAGTCCCTTCCGACCTGCCACTTGTTTGAAAACTGGAAAGCAAAATGAATAAACTAGCGCAAAGCGTCATGGGTCTGAAGACCTTCCTCTCGGAGGTTAAGGTCGAGCTGGTGAAATGCTCATGGCCTACCCGCAAGGAGCTGTTTGGCTCGTCGGTTGTGGTGATTATCTCGGTAATTATCCTTGCCGCGTTTGTTGGAGCCTGCGACCTCGTGAACATGGGATTGCTCAAGTTCATTATCCGCTAGTGGATTCATAGGGATTAACGAAATTATGCCAAAACAATGGTTCATCCTACATGCGCTTTCCGGCCACGAGCAAAAGGTTCAAAGGAACATTGCCAGCCGTGTCCAACAGGAAGAGATGGAAGACATCATCGGGGATGTGTTGATTCCGACCGAGAAGGTTTCCGAAGTTCGTCAGGGCAAGAAAACGACGGTAAACCGTAAGTTTTTCCCCGGCTACGTACTGATCAACATCTGTTTGTACGACGAAGGCAACACCTTCAATGAGCGCGCATGGTATTTCATCCAGAATACACCAAGCGTCATCGGGTTTCTGGGCGGTGAACGTCCTGTTGCGCTGAGCGAAGACGAGGTGAACAGCATTGTCCACCAGATCGAAGAGAAGAAGGAGTCGGTTGCTCCGAAGGTCATGTTCGAGCCAGGCGAAACGGTGAAGATTACAGACGGTCCATTCCTGAACTTCAGCGGTGTGATTGAAGAGGTCGATCCAGAGCGTGGGAAGTTGAAGATTTCGGTTGCGATCTTCGGTCGCTCCGCCCCGGTGGAATTGGAATATTGGCAGGTTGAACGCACAACCGAATAAATTTGATTGAGGTAAGTTATGGCTAAGGAAATAACAGGTTACATCAAGCTGCAAATCCCGGCAGGACAAGCAAATCCAGCTCCGCCAATCGGGCCGGCTTTGGGTCAGAAGGGTGTGAACATCATGGAATTCTGCAAGGCGTACAATGCCGCTACGCAGGGTCAGGTGGGACTGGTGATTCCAGTCGTGATTACGGTCTACAAGGATCGCAGTTTCTCGTTTGTCACGAAGAGTCCGCCCGCTTCGGTGCTGCTGAAAAAGGCCGCCGCCGTAGCCAAGGGTTCGGGCGTTCCGAACCGCGACAAGGTTGGCAAGGTTACACGCGCCCAGCTTGAAGAAATCGTGGCAACGAAAAAAGAAGATCTTAACGCAGGCAGTCTAGACGCCGCAGTCCGCATCATTGCGGGAACTGCAAGAAGCATGGGAATCGAGGTAGAATAAAATGGCTATGCACGGGAAAAAATATAGGAGTGTAGCGGAAAAGGTAAAGAACGACGCCGACTATAGCGTTGCCGATGCAATTTCTTTCTTGCAGGAAAATCCTACCGCAAAATTTGACGAAACGCTCGAAATGGCGTTCCGGATGGGAGTCGATCCGGCCAAGTCCGACCAGGCGATCCGTTCGACCGTGGCGCTGCCGCACGGTACCGGTAGAAATGTCCGGGTTATCGTTTTCGCAACGGGCGATGCCGCAAACGCGGCTCGTGCAGCCGGTGCGGCCGAAGTCGGCTTTGAAGAGCTGATCGAGAAGGTTCTGGGCGGCTGGACGGATTTCGACGCGGCGGTTGCAACACCGGACGCGATGAAAGAAGTCCGCAAGGTTGCCCGTGTACTCGGACCGCGCGGCTTGATGCCGAACCCCAAGACGGGAACCGTTACCGACGACACCGCCGCAGCTGTTAACCAGCTGAAGGCCGGTCGGGTCGAGTTCCGCATGGATCGCAACGGAAACATCATGGTGCCGTTCGGCAAGCGCTCTTTCACTGCGGACGCTCTGTTGGAAAACGCGAAGGCGCTTATGGATGCCATTGTTCACGCCAAGCCGGCCAGCGCAAAGGGTACCTATATCAAGCGCGTTACCATTTCATCAACTATGGGGCCCGGCCTGCGGGTTTCCCTCAAGGAAATCTCTGGATAGAAGGGTTGGATAAGACAATGAAACCTGACAACAAAGACATCAGACCGGAAAAACAATCGATGGCCGTTGAGATCGATCAACGTGTTGCCGGTGCACTGTACATGATCATCGCGGATTACACGGGCATGGACATGCCGGTAACCAACGAGCTCAAACAGAGCCTGCGCAGCAACGACGCATCGTACAATGTGGTCAAAAACCGCATGCTCAACCGGGCCTTGCCCACCGATGCCATGGACCTGCTGAAAGGCCAAACCGCCATGATCTATGGTTCCGGCGATGTGGTCGAAGTGGCAAAAATCCTGAAAAAATTTACCGCAAAGAACAAAAAACCCGTGGTCAAGGGTGGTTTTCTTGAAGGAAAAGCCATTTCGGCGGATGATGTCGCCGAGCTGGCCAAGCTTCCTTCCAAGGATGTCATGCGCGCGATATTGCTGGGCACCTTGCAGGCACCATGCAGCCAGCTGGTTGGTGTGATGCAGCAGAAAGTCTCAAGCCTGG